>JAGHBX010000144.1 GCA_021160785.1 Planctomycetota bacterium
CCTGCGCCCAAGACAATAACGCCGCCGGTACGGCCGGTACCGAAGCCAACGACGTCGCGAATACCGCCCGGAGCCGACAAAACCGACAAGATTGCCACAGAGACGCCCTCAAAAGTCACCGGCGTCGTGCCGGATGCCGAAGCCGACGTGGTAACCGTCATAACGCTGCCGGAGAAAGTTAAGATATCGGCGCTGATAGAATTGGTGGGCAAGCAGTTGAAGATCAACTATATGTACGACATCACCGACGCCAAGCTTATCAACAGCGAGGTGTTCCTTAAGTTACATGACGGCAGGATCAAGGTCAAAGACATGTATACGCTGCTCGAGTCGGTGTTGAAATCCAAGGGTTATGCCATGATGCGGCGCGGAAATCTGGTGACCGTCATGAAATCCACAGAGGCTCTCAACCTCGATCCTGACATTCGCGAGGGCGTCGACGATGGCCAGTTGGGCCGCATGATTGTAACGACAGTCTTCAAGCTTGAGCATATCAGCACGGCAACGGCGCAGGCGATGCTGAAGAATATGAAACTGGGTCTGTTGTTCAATGCGATCGAAGAGACAAAGACGCTGATGGTAACCGGCTATGCGTATCGGATGGCCCGCATGGAAGAAGTACTGAATATGGTCGACGTGCCCGGCAAGGAGCGGAAATTCCGGTCGCGCAAGCTGGAGTATCTGTTGCCCAGTGAGTTGGCGCAAAAGGTCATGTCGCTGGCCCAGGAGTTAGGGACGATCACGATCACGATCAGTGCCAAGCCGGCGGTAGCGGCAAGGCCTGCGCCCGTACGACCAGGCACGAGGACGCCGCTACGACCGCCAACCGTTCGTCCTCCGACGGCGACATCCAAGGCGGCGGCCGACAAGGGCGTCTATCTGGATACGGACGACCGGACCAACAGGGTTTTGATGATCGGGCTCGAGGAGGACATCGAAACCGTGGATATGCTCATCGACAGTCTTGACGTTGCCAGGTACGACCTCAAGAGCGTCAAGGAGTATGCGATGCAGTACGTCCAGGCCACCGAGATTCTAAATACCTTAGGCGAGTTGGGCGTGATCAGTTCGGCGCCCAGAACGTCAATGGCGTCGCGGCTTCCAACAACGTCCACGCGGCTTCCCACGACCACACGGACCACGACCTCACGGACTACAACGTCCACGAGGCTGCCGACGAGTTATGGCGCCGCCCGCCCCGTTGAGGGCGAACCCCAGATATCGATTCGGCTGGCGACTAATTCACTTCTTGTAAACGCCACCCCCGAACAGCACGCCGAAATCGAGATGCTGATCCGCTTTGTCGATGTCGAGCAGAAGGACGTTCGCACAGTCCAGGAGTATGAGATTCAGTACGTGGACATCAACGAGGTGGTCGATACGTTAGCCGAATTGGGCATCGTTGAGCAGAGTGCATCTTCGGCATCGTCGCGACGAACCGGCGGTTACACGTCTGCGTCTTCCAGGCTGCCCACGGGAGCAAGAACCTCCACTACCGCCGCCGCAGCAGCCCCGGCTGTGGCAACGACAACTTTCGAAGCGACAACCGGCGCAGAGATAATGTCCGAGCAGCCACAGATTGCAGTACTCGAATCGACAAATTCGCTTCTGGTCTATGCAACACCCAAACAGCATGACACAATCGCCCTGATCGTAGCGCATGTCGACCGGGAACTTACCGAAACCTCAACACCCTATGTGGTCTATGCACTGGAAAACCAGGACCCGGAGGAATTGGCGGCGACATTGAACGAGATAATTCAGGCCACGGTCGAGGATGTGGCAAAGTCGGCCGCCAGCAAAATCACGACAAAAGCCCCGGCGACTGCAGGCATCCCACCCAAGCGTGAAAGGAACGAGATTCAGATCGTCGCCGACCCCAAGACATATTCGATTGTCGTTTACGCCGACAAGAAGAACCAGCAGTGGATAAACGCTCTTATCGAGGAGCTGGATGCCTATCGGCCGCAGGTGCTGCTCGATGTGACATTGGCTGAGATAACAAGGACCGACGACTTCGAGCTTGACCTGCAAAGCGCCATCAAAACCGCAGGCGGCAGCACGTTTAACCTCTTGAGTTCGATTAGCACCGCAAGTGGCGGGCTTGCCACCGGCAGCCTGCTTACGACTTTCCCCGGTGGTTCGGTTTCAGAGGCAACGTCTATCTCAGGGCAAGGTTTCGGCTTCTTCGCAGACAAGCATGTTCAGTTCCTCATTGAGGCTATACAAACCAAGAATTACGGGCGGATTCTTTCGCGTCCAACCCTGCTGGTCGATGACAACCAGGAAGGAACACTGGACGCAAAAGAAACGACTTATATTGAGAGGGAGTCCACAATTGTCAATCCTGGCACGTCCAGTGGTACTTCCACCACATCGACGAATACTATATTTGAATCTTATGACGCCGGTATTTCATTAGCGATCAAGCCTCATATCAGTAAAGGCAACAATCTCAGGCTTGAGATAACTTTATCGCAATCAGATTTCACCGAGAGTACGACGAATCTGACGAAACCACCCAATACGGCGACCAATGATATAGTTACGGTTGTAACAGTGCCGGACAGTTCGACAATTATCTTAGGTGGACTGGAGAAGATCAAGCAGAGCAAAGGCGGGACAAAAGTTCCCCTGCTGGGTGATATACCCCTGCTGGGCGGCTTGTTCAGAAGCACGAATAACAAAGATACGCAAAAAAAGCTCTATGTCTTTATCAAGGCGCGTATCATGAGGCCCGGGACGG
Source organism: Planctomycetota bacterium (assembly GCA_021160785.1). Lineage (GTDB taxonomy): Bacteria > Planctomycetota > Phycisphaerae > Sedimentisphaerales > Anaerohalosphaeraceae > B28-G16. The sequence continues at coordinate 2,747 of JAGHBX010000144.1, forward strand.
ATTTGAGCGGCAGGGACCTGATCGATATCTCGAAGAAGAGCAGAACTGAATTTGAAGCGAGAGAAGACGAGATGCAGACTTATGAGGACTGGCCCGGTATAAAGCCCAAGCCGATGGATCCGCTGCATGTTCTCGAAGAGGATGAATATATCCAGGAACTGAAAAACGGACTGCACAAGGACACCAAGGCCCACGTAGAGGTGAAGTTGGATTCTTCCGGCGAAACGAATGGTTCGTATTAGTTAATCCCATTAACGAAACGTAAAATGCAGATGGATTCACGCGAAAGCGTGAATGACAAATATAAAACAATGAAGGAACTTCTGATACATACTGCCCAGCGTACGGGGGTCGTCAGTCCCGATGTCCTGTCTCGCTATTTTGACGCCAACAGCGCCGATTCGCGGCGTGTGGACGAACTGCTGCTAAACTGTCCCGACCTTACCGAAGATGTCGTGCTCAAACTCTTCGGCGAGGCGCTTGGCATGGCGTATCTGCCGGAGATTTTAGCGGACGATGTCCCCTCCGATTTTATCGAGGCGGTGCCTGCGACTTATGCACAGCATCATTATCTCATCGGGATCCGTCCGGACGGCGACGAGACGGTAACCGTCGTGGTGGCCGCACCGCTGAATACCAGCGTGATCGACAATGTTTCAAAGATGCTGACCTCGCCGGTCAATATCGCCTTGTCGTCGCGAGCGGCGATTACCGCGGCGATTGATGTCGCTTACGAGCAGAAAAGCACCGTCATCGATGACGTCGCAGAAGAATTAGACGCACAGAACCTCGACCAGTTGGTCGATGAGGTTGCCTCCTCCGACGACCTGCTCGACGTTGTCAACCGCCCGCCGGTCATCCGATTAGTAAACGACATCCTGTTTCGGGCTCTGCAGATGCGGGCCAGCGACATTCATATTCACCCTTACGAGACGAAGATTCAGATACGCTATCGCATCGACGGTATTCTGTACGATACGCTCACATTGAACAGGAATGTGCTTTCTCTGGTGATATCGCGTATCAAGGTCATGGCCGGGATGGATATCGCCGAGCGCCGCATGCCGCAGGACGGCAGGTGCAGCGTTCGCATCGGTCAGCGTGAGATCGATTTGCGTGTCAGCACCGTGCCCACAAGCTACGGCGAGCGGAGCGTACTGCGAATTTTAGACAAGAGCACCGGGCTGCTGTCGCTGCATGAATTGGGATTGTGGGAAGAGGACCTCAAAAAGTTCGACAGGGTGATAAACCGCAGTCATGGCGTGATCTTTGTGACGGGCCCGACGGGCAGCGGAAAGAGCACAACGCTTTATGCGTGTCTTAATCGAATCGACTCGACCCAGAAAAACGTCATGACCATCGAGGACCCGATTGAGTATCAGTTGGGAGGCATCAGCCAGATGCAGGTGGCCTCAAAGAAGGGTATGACGTTCATAAATGCCCTCAGGCATGTGTTGAGGCAGGACCCGGATGTGATAATGGTCGGTGAAGTGCGGGACGAAGAGACGGCGAGCATGGCGATCCAGTCGTCGTTGACGGGCCACCTTGTCTTTAGCACCCTGCACACCAATGACGCCGCCGGCGCTGTCAGCAGGCTGCTCGATTTCAACGTGGAGCCTTATCTGGTCAGCTCGTCGCTCGTCGCCGTAATGGCCCAGAGGCTGGTCAGGAGGATCTGTCCGGAGTGCAAACAGCCGTATGAGCCCTCTCCGCACGAACTGCGCGAAATCGGTATCGGAATGGAAGATGCCGAAGGCGTAAACATCTACGTGGGGGCAGGGTGCAGCAAGTGTTTCGACACCGGCTACAGAGGGCGAATCGGAATCTACGAATTGATGCTGATCAACGAAGAAATCCGCGACATGATATGCCGCCGGGAAACTGCAGGAAGCGTAAAGGCCAAAGCAATCGAATTCGGCATGCAGACGCTTAGGATGGACGGTGCACGAAAAGTAATAGACGGCATGACGACAGTCGCCGAGGTGCTCAGAGTTACTCAGTCGGATACGATGTGACGATTGTAGATTGTATATTGTAGACTGTAGATTGTGTGCAGGTGCGCAGGACGGGTAACATGGACAAAGATGAGCTTAAGAGGAGAACGAAAGCGTTTGCTCATCGGTGTGTGAAACTTGCTTTGGCTCTGCCGAAGAACAGTCTGGGCAATCATATAAGGGTGCAACTGATAAGGTGTTCGACCTCGGTTGCGGCGAATTACCGGGCGGCATGCACCGCTCAGTCGAGAGCCGCTTTTATTTCGAAACTGGCTATCGTTATTGAAGAGACAGATGAATCAGCCTTCTGGCTTGAATTCATCATAGATGAGCAGTTAATGGAGAAGTCAAAGGTGGCCCCGCTATGGCAGGAAGCGGACGAGCTTACCGCGATATTCGTAGCCTCACAAAGGACGGCAAGAAGGAATAAGTAAAATCTACAATCTACAATCTACAATATAAAATCGAAAAAGATGCCAAAGTTCAGTTATATTGCTATTGATCATAAGAAGAAGTCGGCCAAAGGGACCGTTACCGCTGAGAGTCCTTACGCCGCCAGGAAGCATCTGCGCTCCAAGGGCCTGCACCCGACCGAGATAAAGGAGGCTTCGAGCGTTGGGGAGGTGCGCGGTCTGACCGGCATATTTCGCAGGAGCAGCAAGAATCAGGTTGTCGATTTCACCAGGCAGTTGGCTACGATGCTCCAGGCGGGGATCAAACTGACCGAGGCGCTGTCGGTGCTTGTCCAGCAGGTTACCGAGCCGCGGCTCAGGAACACCGTAACCGATATCCGAGACCGCGTTGTCACCGGCGAATCCTTTGCGGATGCGCTCGCCGAGTATGACAACTATTTCGACGTGATCTTTGTGAGCATGGTCCGTGTCGGCGAAGTGACCGGAACGCTGGAAGACAGCCTTACCACGATTGCAGCATTCATGGAAAAACGCCAGCGGATGGAATCGAAGATGATCACCGCGATGATCTACCCCATAATTCTATTGGTGTTCTGCCTCTTTGCCGTGATATTCCTGACGGTCAAAGTCATTCCGGTAATCGCCGATCAGATCGAAAAGACCGGCCAGGAGTTGCCATGGATAACGCAAAAGCTTGTCAATACCAGCGAAGTGCTGAGGAGTTGGCGGGTTTTGATTGTCATTGCCGTAATCGCGATTTTGGTCTTTGCCGTCAAACGGTTTTTCCGCACGAAAAGGGGGGCCTATATCCGCGACAAGACCGCCTTGGCGCTGCCTTTGTTCGGTCCTTTGTTAAAACAGCGAATTGTGGCAAGATTCGCCTCGACGCTGTCGACACTGCTCAGTTCCGGCCTGCCGATGGCGGAATCCCTCCGCGTTGTCGCCGAGGTTACGGGAAATACGATAATGAACAACGCCGTCAAGCAGGCGCGCGACCGAATCCTCTCCGGCGCCGACATCGCCACGCCCTTGCGGGAAAGCGGGGTGATCAGCCCGGCAATAGGTCACATGGTCGCCGTCGGCGAAAAAAGCGGCGAACTCGAGCGGATGCTCAAAACTATAAGCGAGAGCCTGGAATCGTCGACGGACGTCGTCATAGAGCGTTTGAGCGCCGCAGTCGAGCCGGTTATAATTGTCGTCATGGCAGTACTCGTCGGCATCATCGCCTATGCAACAATGCTGCCGATTCTCAAGTACTCGGCGGGTTCGGATATAATGTAGTTGAATTGGCGATAGTCGTCATAAATTGAAAGGTATACTTTTGATGCAGAAAAGAAATCGAAAAAAAACCAGGAACGCCTTTACGATGGTTGAGTTGATGGCGGTGCTTATCATCATCGGTCTGTTGGCTGCTGCGGCTGTTGGAACGTTTATGGGGCGGATCGACAAGGCCAAGGTAAGCACGACCAGGGCAAGCCTCAAGACGCTTCACACTCAGGTTCTTCAGTTCAAGATGGATACGGGCAGGTACCCCTCCGAAGACCAGGGTCTCTGGGAACTTGTCGAGGAGCCCACCGATGTGATGGACTGGATGCCCGGGGGCTACCTGGAAACGACCGACATTCCTCTTGACGCCTGGAACAATGAGTTTGTTTATCTGCTGGACCCAGGCACCGGCAAGGCTTTTGTGATTATCAGTTATGGGGCGGACGGCCAGGAAGGGGGCGAGGGTTATGACGCCGACCTTTACAGTACGGATTCAACTTCAGGGCGTCGGCGTGAAAGCGAAGTGTATGAAGAACCCGAAGAGTATTAAGCAGTGCGAACGCGGCCTGGTTCTCATCGAACTCATCGTCGTAATCGCCGTGATCTCGATGTTGACGGCCATGGCAATGCTCTCTGTCACGAGTGTTTTCGGCAAGAAACAGTTTGAAAAAGAGGCCTATGCCATAATCGATATTCTGCACAAGGCCCAAAACGCTTCGGCTGAGACGCCTCGCAGATACGCCGTCATTTTTGATTTTGTAGAAGGGACATATGTCCTCAGACAGTTTGCGACGCTGGAGATGCAGAGCATCCCAGAAGAGGAGGCGGTTCTCTCGGTGGGTAGTTTTTCGAGACACTGCCAGCTCGATTACGTCCTGTTCGACGATTTCATGGACACCAGGGATGAGGGAGAGAGCATCAGTGAAGCAA
>JAGHBX010000133.1 GCA_021160785.1 Planctomycetota bacterium
GATCGAAGATCTGAAAATCCCCCACCGCGTCGATCATCCTGCCGGACCAGCCGGTTCCCGGCGGTTTCTTCGGTCTGGGCAGTACAAGTTTCCATCTGCCGCTGCGGACGGCGTTCAAGCGGACCCAGTTGTAAAAATAGAACGCTTCGTGCGGGCTCTTTGCGCCGGTGGGGTCGGTGAGCAGCCCGCTGATGTCCCTGCCGTCTATGATGCGATCTGCAGGCAACGATGCGCCCGCCAGTTTCGCAAATGTCGGCAGCAGGTCCATCGTCGTTGCGATCTCATTGCAAACTGCGCCCGCCGGCGTCCTGCCGGGCATGCGCACAATGCACGGCACCCGCGGCCCTCCCTCCCACGCAGACATTTTCCAGCCGCGCAACGGATCGGCGCTGCCGCCGTAGTCGCCAATCTGCTTTTCAATCCACGGGCCGTTGTCCGATGTAAACAGGACCAGCGTGTCCTCGTCGATACCCAGTTCTTTTAGCTCATCAAGAACCCGGCCCATGCTCCAGTCGGGTTCTTCGATGACGTCGCCGTACAGACCGCGTTTGGATTTGCCCCGGAATTCCTTCGAAGCGCCTAAGGGAACGTGAGGCATGTTATGGGCAAGGTAAAGGAAAAATCGCCGGTCCCTGTTCTCGCGGATGAATCCGAGAGCCTCATTTGTGTAGTTCTGTGTCAGGTTGTCCATGCCCTCCTGGCCAAGGGCGTCAACGAGGACATCGTTGTTTCGCATAAGCTGGGTCTTAAACGAGCGGTGATTGACCGTCCGGGTAAAGCCGTTGTGCAGCGGCGTGCCGTAGAAGTAGTCAAAGCCTTGGGCCTTAGGCATCAGCGCCCGGTCGTATTGGCTTTGGCGACCCCCCGCCAGATGCCACTTGCCGATCAGCGCCGTCGCGTAGCCTGCACTTTTTAGGATTTCGGCGATTGTGATTTCCTCGGGGTGAACGATGTTGTGCTGGTTCTTCTTATTCTGCGGCTCGGCAATACGGATCGGGTAACAACCGGTCATAAGCGCTGCCCGCGATGGCCCGCACACCGGCTGAGCGTAAAAATTCGTAAACCGCACACCCTCCTTCGCCATCCGGTCAAACCGCGGAGTCCTGATCAGCGGCGAGCCGAAACAGCCCACATCGTTATAACCCTGATCATCCGTAAAGAAGATGATAAAATTGGGTTTGCGTTTCGACCCGGCCGCCCGGGCGGGACATAACCCGGAGACAAGATTGCCCGCGGCCGCTGTCGCAAGGCCAACACCTGCGGCTTTAAGAAAACCGCGACGATTGAGTGTTCTCATGCTCATTCCTTGTCTAAACTGAGATTTCCCATATAACATTGTATATCTTAGCTCATCTACGCCGCTGATTATTGTTTCTTTGTCAAGGTTTACCTGGGAAACCCAAGCTTACTATATCACGCCCTCCGGACAATCTCAATATCTGCCGATGAGGTTTACGGCGTGGACGGTTCTCGTCCGCTGTTCGCCTTCGTCGGGCAATGTGCCCTTATTCCACATCTTCGCTCGATAGGTAAATTCGCCGCCGGTGGGCAGACACTGCACAGGCGCCTGCATGGCAGTCGGCGTAAAGCCGTTCAGCTTCGCCGTCGTGTCGGGCTTTTCATGGCAGCCCACGCAACTGCGCGTCTCGCCCGGCCGGCTGTACATCCATATCTGCTGGTTGCCTACCACGCGCCGATCGCCGTCTAAGACCTGCACATGAATCAGACGATCTGCAGGAACCTCGACGTAAAACGACCCGTCCGCCCGAAGCGGAACCGTCCCCAACACACGTCCTATCGTACCGGTATGATTCTTCCAGGCCTCACCCTTGAGGCTGCGATGGGTATGATGACGCGCCATGGCCGGCATCCCCTCGATCACACGAGCAAACTTGCCCATCTCCGTAACGCGTCTGTCCCTGGATGTCAGCGCCGAATGACAAAACAACCTCGCCGTATACGAATCGTTCGGTTTATTCTGCGAAAGCTCTTTCGGTCGCGGCCTGGCGACAATCGGCCGGGCCTCGAAGTCCGCACAAGTCGGATCGTTATAGACAAGCTGCAATTTGCCCGTATCGACATCAGCGATATAGATGCCAAGGTCCACCTTGCTGCGGTCAAAATCGCGAACACTGGCGGCGCACAGAACTTTTTTTCCATCGAGCGGAAAAAGCGACGTCGTCGCCATATTCCTGTCCCGTTCGAGCAGCCGCTGGTGCATCTTGCCGGGCCCGACCACGGTCAATCCGCCGGTCGTCGCACAGACGATCAGGCCGTCGCTGAGATAATGCGGCTGGGTCAGTCGAAGTATGCGATGCCTGGGGGCGACTTCCGACCACCATTTCTCACCCGACTGAGCCGAGACACGACGCCAGAATTCCCGGTGCTCGGGCCCGTACAGCGTAACGTCCCTCGTGCCGTCGGGAAAAACCGCATGAACCGTAATCTCGGTCTTGAGCCGCGAATAAAACAATTCCAGCCTGCTGAACAGTATCCGCCCGTCGGGCATGACAGAAGGCTCGTCGTCCCTGCCGACATTAAAACCGATGCAGTGCATATCGCCGCCGTCGGCGTTCATTACCGTCAGCCCCGTGGCCGGATAGCCGTGATACTCATCGCGCACGCCGATGCGACTGGACGAAAACACGATCCGCCCGTCGCCTAACCACGCCGGCTGCACATCATGGTAAGGCCCGTCGGTCAACTGCTCGAGCCCCGTCCCGTCGACGTTCATTTTGTAAACATGCCACCACGGATCGTTCATGCCGCCGCGATGACAAAACACGATCTGTCTGGCATCCCACGACACCTCGCAATCGGCCACGAAGCCCTCGGCAAAATGCGTCAACTGCCGAACCTCGCCGTCGGGTTTGGGCGGACTGAGAATATAGAGATTATCGCCGAGGCGATAGGTCGGCCCGGAATCCGTTGTGGAATAGGTCTGCCGCCAGA
>JAGHBX010000241.1 GCA_021160785.1 Planctomycetota bacterium
ATATTGTGCGCACAATATCTTACGTTATCAACTAAGTATTATTATCACACGTATAACGAGTATTATGGCTTCATACAGGTTTAGAGGGAGGTATTATGTTGAACAAATACAGACTGACAAGAGCTGGATCGCATGTTATTCTGGTTCTTGTGCTAAGTATGCTGCTTGTGAATGCGGCATTCTGTTCCGATCGGCCGGCGGGCTGGCCTGATTTGCCGAAAAACCCCCTGCCGAGGTCCGAACTGGGTTTGGAGAAGATTCCGTTTAAGATTGTCTATGAGACTTTTCGCACGACCGGCGGCAAGGCCAACTGGGAAATTTATCTGATCAACGCCGACGGTTCCGATCCGGTCAATCTCACCGGCACGCCTGACGTTGACGAAATGTATCCGCACGCCTCGCCCGACGGCACGAAGATTTGTTTCGTGGCGGACGAGGAAACCGGCCAAGGCAAGGTGCGAAGCGTCTATTACATGAATCTTGACGGCAGCGGCCGGGTCAAGGTTGCGCACAACGCGCGACAGCCCTGCTGGAGTCCGGATAGTAAGACCATCGCATATCTCAAGGGCGAATTCGACCGCTACACGATCAAGGACTACGCCACCAAAGGCGTTTTCTTTTACGACCTGAAAACGCGAACACACAAAGAACACCCCAATAAGAAACTGCACCACCTGTATAACATCACATGGTCCGCCGACGGTGAGTGGTTTGTCGCCACGGTGCACGGCGGGATGGGCTTTCGTCATGCCATACTTGCGTTTAGAACGGACGACACCAATATCTATGACTTGACAAAGTTCAAGGTCACCGGCTGCAGGCCGGATTTCAACCCGGACAACAAGCAGATCGCCTGGGGTATGACCGACTGGGATTTGTGCTTTGCCAAAATCGACCTGGCGTCTGGAAAACCCCGCGTAACCGATGTCAAATGCATCGTCCAGTGCGACAAAGATCATGAGGTATATCACACAGACTTTTCGCCGGACGGCAAATACGTCGCGTTCAGCTACGGGCCGAAAGCACAGGAGATAGTCGGCGGAAAGGCGCCCGGCTGGAATATCTGCATCACCGATCTCGACGGAAAGTGGACAGAGATAACCACCGACGGAAACCACAACAAGGAACCCGACTGGGTCCCGATCGCAGCAAAATAAGGATGCCGACAATGACACGACTCAACACAATCGCAAGGCTGCTTGCCGTTTTCGTATTGACGGCCTGTCCCGGCTGCCGCAAAAATACTCCGACAGGCGCGACACCGCCGACGCCTGCGATCATCAAGAGCAAAACCGGCATCGAAATGGTTTTGATCCCCGCAGGCTCTTTCCAAATGGGCTCGAAAAACGCCTCGCCCGATGAATCGCCGGTCCACACAGTGCATGTCAGTTCCTTCCTGATGGACCGATACGAAGTTACGCAGGGATTGTACGGCAGGTTCCCCTTGCCCGATCCGTCGCATTTCAAGGACCCGATGCGTCCCGGCGAGCAGATGAACTGGGCCGACGCCATCGAATACTGCAACGAGCGGTCGCTCGCCGAAGGGCTAAAGCCCTGCTACGACACCGAGACAGGCAAATGCGACTTTGCGACAAACGGCTACAGACTGCCCACCGAGGCCGAGTGGGAGTACGCCTGTCGCGCCGGGACCACCACAAAATACAGTTTCGGCAACAACACAAACGCACTCAAGACCAACGCATGGCTCAAACAAAACTCCTCCGGCAAGACACAGCCGGTCGGCCAGAAGAAGCCCAACCCGTGGGGCCTGTTCGACATGCACGGAAACGTCAAGGAATGGTGCAACGACTATTACAGCGAAACGTATTACAAGGATAGCCCCGAAAGAGACCCGCGGGGACCGGCCGACGGCGAGGAAAGGGTTCTGCGAGGCGGGGCATGGAGCTCCAGCGCCGACAGTTGCCGCTCATCCTATCGCGCCGGCGACGCCGCAATCAACGACACATGCCTGGCCAGCGACGCCATAGGATTTCGTTGTGTCAAGAGTGTGGAATAGGAAGACAAGGGAAAATGAGCAAGAAACAAGAAGCTAAAACCGGATTCCTTTACGATGACATTTATCTGCAGCATCTGCCCGGCACGTGGCAGCCTGAAAGGCCGGAAAGACTGACCATGATAGTAAATCGACTAAAGGACAAAGGCATATACCCGCAACTGCACAACCTAATCGCTGTCCCGGCTCCGGAAGAATGGATCACGACGATTCATACCCCCGAATACGTCGACCGGGTAAAGAACAGTTGGCAAAAAGGTAAAAGGTTCCTCGACTCCCACGATGTCCCCCTGTCAGAGCATTCCTGCCAAGCCGCATTTATGGCTGCCGGCGGAACTCTCGCCGCGGTAGATGCAGTCATGGATGGCACGATCAAAAACGCATTCTGCGCCGTCCGTCCGCCCGGCCATCATGCCCTGGCCGATGCCGCCATGGGATTCTGCATCTTCAACAATATCGCCATCGCAGCCAGATACATCCAAAAGAAACACAAACTGCCCAAGGTGCTGATTGTCGACTGGGACGTCCACCACGGCAACGGCACGCAGGCGGCGTTCTACGACGACCCGACCGTACTCTACTTCAGCGTTCACCAGTACCCCTTCTATCCGGGCTCCGGAGCTGCATCGGAAAAGGGAACGGGCAAGGGAGCGGGTTTCACGATAAACGTCCCGTTAGCCCAAGGGTCCGGCGATCGGGACTATATCCGGATATTCAAGGAGACGCTGCAACCGGCGGCCGTTGATTTCGATCCGGATTTCGTACTCATTTCAGCCGGATTCGACGCACACGAAGACGATCTGCTCGGCAGTATGAAGGTGACCTGCGAAGGGTTCGCAACGCTCACCGGCATTGTCAAGGATATCGCCGAACAATGCTGCGGCGGTCGCCTCGTTTCACTTCTGGAGGGCGGCTATCATCTCCAGGCCCTCGCCGCGGCGGTCGAAGCCCACATAAAAGTTCTCCTCTGACACGATAGAAAGGCCCGCTGTACATGCTCTTTCATACATGGATATTCCTGCCTTTCTTTCTGGTTACCTACGCGGTCTACCTGATACTTAACCGGACAAAGCTGCGAAACGTCTGGATACTGATCGTCTCGTACGCCTTCTACGGCTGGTGGAACCCCCTCTACCTTATCCTCATGGCGTATTCCACCGTGGTCGATTACATCGTCCTTGCCCTTATGGAAAAGTCCAACTCAAGGTCCAGGAAGAAATGGGCAGCCGTAAGCATCCTGAACAATCTCTTCCTGTTAGGCTTTTTCAAATACGGCGCATTTCTCACCGAAAACGTCAATCTGCTCCTGACCAGGCTCGGCAGCTCTTATGTAATCGAGGCGCCGTCCTGGCTTCTGCCGGTGGCGCTTTCGTTCTACGTCTTCAAGTCCGTCGGGTATGTCGTCGATTGCTATCGCGGCGATGTCCCAAGAGAAACCAACTTCATTCGACACGCCGTATTCGTAAGCTTCTTTCCGATCCTGATTGCAGGCCCTATCGAAAGGGCCGCAAATCTCCTGCCGCAGTTTCGCAAGCCGACCCGCATCACCACCGGCGATATCGCCGACGGCCTGAGTCTCTTCATTGTCGGACTCTTCAAAAAGGTCGCCCTTGCCGACTGCATGGCTCTTTACGTCGACAAGGTATATGACGCACCGGGCCAGTGGCAGTCGGCGGCGCTTGTTTTGGCGACGCTTGCATTTACATGGCAGATATATTTCGACTTCAGCGGCTATACGGACATGGCGCGGGGGATCGGGCGAATGATGGGCTTTCAAATAATGCGAAATTTCAATCATCCGTATCTGGCGACCGGCCTGGGCGATTTCTGGCGAAGGTGGCACATCAGCCTGTCGACCTGGTTCCGCGATTACGTCTATATCCCGCTCGGCGGCAATCGCAAGGGCAAATTCAATACGTACAGGAATCTCTTCCTGGCAATGGTAATCTCCGGATTATGGCACGGCGCGGCGTGGACGTTTATCATCTGGGGCGCCCTGCACGCCGCCGGTTTGATGCTGACAAGGCAACTGGAAAGAAACGCATTCTACAGGGACTCCCTGCCGAAAGTCATCAAGCAGGCATGGGTCTTCGTATTCGTCTCGTTTGCATGGATATTCTTTCGGGCCGACAGTTGGTCAACGGCATGTCTGATTGTGTCGAAGATATTCACCGCCGGCTGGTCCGACCCCCGCTTTCCAATGCTGTTTGCAATCCTGATATGCGCTGTATGGTCATACCAGGCTGTGTGTGAGTCGCGGCTAAAGTACATACTCAAAACCACCGGTGTGCAAATCGGCATGGCGGTCCTGATGATAATCTACCTGGCCTTGTTTGCCCCCGCAACAGGCCAGCCGTTCATATATAACCAGTTTTAGCGGTTGCTCATAATAGCCATGTCCGGAAAAAGCATGAAACCGGCTTCGCCGGAAACTGTTTTATTCTGGATTCCCGCTTTCGCGGGAATGACAAATGTTGTTTCCGCAACAGGAACTCAATAAGAGGCAAAAAATAATGGCCCGACAAGACGACACAATGAGTTTTGCATCACACCAGATGCGTCTTTCAGCCAGGCACTGGCTTGTCGTGGCGGTCATTATCGCATTGCTGTTTGCCCTCATTGGCCCCCTCTGGCAACGCATCGAGCGATTCGAGCCGGGCGCCGATTATCGCATCCCGTACGAACTCAGCAGCGATTACTGGCTATACGATCGTTACTGCCGGCGCGCCGTCGATACATATAAAGTACTCATTGTCGGCGATTCCGTCGTCTGGGGTCATTACGTGCCGCCGGACAAAACGCTGTCGCATTGCCTCAATGAAATCGCGGGCAAACAGCAATTCGCCAACATGGGCATCGACGGCGTTCACCCCGTTGCGCTAGCCGGTCTGGTGAAGTATTACGGCAAGGCCCTTTCGGACACGAAGATCGTATTGTGTTTCAACCCTCTATGGATAACCTCCAAAAAGCACGACCTGCGGAGCGACAAGGAGTTCAGCTTCAACCATCCACGCCTTGCCCCGCAGTTCGTTCCGAAAATTGCCTGCTATTCGAATCCGACACCCAACCGAATCGGCATCGTTATCGAGCGAAACACCGATTTCCTGAGCTGGGTATCGCACGTGCAGATAACGTACTTTGACAACATGGACCTGTCCTCGTGGACCGTCGAACACCCGCGACGCAATCCTCTCACCGCCGTAACGGGCCAACTGCCCGCGCCGGCAGCATCAAACGATCAACGCCCCACATGGAATCCCGACAGCACCGCCCGGCAGGATTTTGCATGGGTGGACCTGGAGACATCGCTGCAGTGGGAGTTCTTCAAACGCTCGATCAGCACACTTGCCAAACGCCGAAACAACGTCTTCGTCCTCATAACTCCGTTCAACGAGCACATGATGAGCCGGCGGAGCCTGGCAGCTTACAACCGGATCAAGAATCAGATGGCAGACTGGCTTCAAGAGGAACAAATAGAATTCTTAATCCCCCCCGCACTACCCAGTGAACATTACGCCGACGCCAGCCACCCACTCGCCTCCGGATACGCCCTGCTGGCACAACAACTCTGCCGCCATGAACGTTTTAGATCAACGATTCTCGATTCAACCGGCGAATCCAAATAACCTCGCATCCATCCCGCGCAAGTATGCCCGAAATCCAGTAAGTGGCGTTTCATGCGCTCACACCAGTCGCGGGCGGCATGGAGAACCGATCACGGCATTATCGTACCGAGGGCTTTACAAGCAGGCGATATTGAGGTTCCTGGCTGCGGCGGTTTCGTTCGGACGGCAGACCGGTGCAGTGGCAGGGGCGGTCTTGAGCCTGGCAGGGTCACTGCCGGCCTGCCCGGCAATGTCGATCATGGCGTCGATGAAACCGTCGAGCGTCTCTTTGCTCTCGCTCTCGGTTGGCTCGATCATCATTGCCTCATGCACAACCGTTGGAAAATACACAGTCGGCGGATGGAAGCCTCTATCTATAAGAGCCTTTGCAATATCTATCGCGCGAATACCGTTATGCGCCATTTGATCCGAGATACTGAAAACGCACTCATGTTTGCAGAGCCTGTCAAAGGCGATCCTGTAATGGCTCTTGAGTTTCTCTTTCACATAGTTTGCGTTAAGAACGGCGTTTTCCGCTACCCGGCGGAGCCCTTCATTGCCGAGCATCAGGATATAAACATAGGCCTTCAGTACAACGCTGAAATTGCCGTAAAACGGTGCGATATAGCCTATGGACTTCGGGCGGTCGTATTCCAGCGTATATGTGCCGTCGCTTCGTTTGGCTACCACCGAAACAGGCAGATACGGCACAAGCTCTTCGGTGACGCCGACCGGGCCGGCGCCGGGCCCGCCTCCGCCGTGCGGTGTAGCAAAGGTTTTGTGCAGGTTCACATGAACAATGTCGAAACCAAAATCCCCGGGGCGGGCCTTGCCGACTATCGCATTCAAGTTGGCGCCGTCATAGTAGGCCAGCCCGTTGACACTGTGAATGAGGTCGCAGATCTCTTTGACGTGCGGATTGAACAGGCCAAGTGTATTCGGGCAGGTCAGCATTAAGCCGGCAACATCGTCGCTGAGATGCTCCTTGACGGCATCGACGTCCATAACACCGTCTTTGCTGGGGATGGTCGCCACGCTGTACCCTGCTATCGCAGCGCTGGCGGGATTGGTGCCGTGGGCGCTGTCGGGGATAAGGACGGTTGTTTTCTTGTTGCCTTTATCGGCATGGTAAGCCGCCATAATCATCATGCCGGTGAGTTCCCCGTGCGCCCCGGCCAAAGGTTGCATAGTAAAGCCCGCCATCCCGGTTATTTCCCGCAGCAGCAGGTCCATCTCGTACAAGACGCGCAGCGCACCCTGGGTCAGCATGCCGCCCATCCTCAGTTGAGGCAGCAGAGGATGCAAACGGGCAAATCCGGGATAGGATGCAATGTGCTCGGCGACCTTTGGATTGTATTTCATTGTGCACGAGCCGAGCGGATAGAAATTGCTGTCCACGCCGAAGTTTCGATGCGACAGTTCGGTAAAGTGTCGAACAACGTCGAGTTCGCTCAATTCCGGAAGCTCTGCCGCTGATTCTCGAAGCAGAGTGCTCTGTATGTTTACCGCCGGCACATCACCGGGCCCGGCCTGTACGGCCCTTCGCCCCGGCACACTCTTTTCAAAAATAAGTTTCATAGAACACTCTCCAACGCCTCGGCTAACATGCCGATTTCATGCCTGGTTCGTTTTTCGGTAACGCAAATCAGGATTGAATTTTCCATTCCGCTGTAATATCTGCTCAGGGGAAAGCCCGCCGCAAAACCCCTTTCGATCAGTTTTCCAATGACATCCGCCGCTTCGCAGGGCAGATCAAGCACAAATTCGTTGAAAAACCATTCTCCTCGAAAGTGCGGCTGCACCCCGGGTATTGCCGTCAGTCGTTTGTAGGCGTAGTTAGCCTTATCGGCACAGAGTTGCGATGTCTCTCTCAGGCCCTCTTTGCCCAGCAGTGAAAGATACACAAGCGCCGTCAACGCACACAGCGCCTCGTTCGAACAGATGTTTGAGGTTGCCTTGGCCCTGCGGATATGCTGTTCGCGCGCCTGGAGAGTAAGGACGTATGCTCGCCGGCCGAATGCGTCGGTTGTTTCGCCGGAGATTCGTCCGGGCATTTTCCGAACGTGCTTTTTTCTCGCGGCCATCAGTCCGAGATAGGGTCCTCCGAACGCTAAAGGCAGTCCCAGGCTCTGGCCCTCACCCGTTACGATATCGGCCCCCATTGCCCCCGGCGTCTTGAGTATCCCCAGAGAAACAGGGTAGCACGAGACGATCAGCAGCGCCCCTTTGTCGTGAGCGGCCGCGGCAATATCGCTGAAGTCGTCAATGCAGCCGAAGAAGTTGGGGTTTTGAAGTATGACTGCCGACGTTTTATCGTCGAGTCTTTCAAATATCTGCCCCCGGTCCACCAGCCCGTCGGTGCACTGGCTTTCTTCGAACTCGATCTTCAGGTTGCGCGTGTACGAACGAATCATCACGCGGTAAATAGGATTGACGCTGCCGTCGATAATGATCTTGTTGCGACCCGTAATGCGGTGCGCCATCATCATTGCTTCGTAGAGAGCGGTTCCACCGTCGTACAGCGAAGCGTTGGCCACTTCCATTTCGGTCAGCCTGCAGATTACCGACTGGTATTCGTAGGTCGCTTGCAGGATTCCCTGTGAGAGTTCGGGCTGATACGGCGTGTATGCGGTATAAAATTCACTCCGCGAGACAATCGCGTTGACCGCCGCGGGTATGAAGTGATCGTAAAAACCGCCACCCAGAAAGCATGTCAGGTGCGTCGAATTCTTCTCCGCAAGCTCCGCCATGCTGTCGCGTACCCGCTGCTCGCTCAGGCCGGCGGGCAGCTTGAAATCCTCGTACAGAAGTTCCTCGCCAATGTCGGCGAACAGATCGTTTTTCGTCAGACCGATTTCGGCAAGCATCCGGGCCTGTTGCTCTGATGTGTTCGATATAAAAGGCATCTGTTCAACCCTCTCTTAAAAGCCCGGCGCATTCGGCGGCGCCGGCATACGACTCATTATTGCCCGGCGCCCTTGACGTGCTGCTTGTACTGCTCTGCATTCAGCAGGGACTCAAGCGATGCGTCATCGGCCATTTCTATCCTGCAAATCCAACCGGCGTTGTAGCAGTCCTTGTTTATCAGTTCCGGTTCAGATTCGAGCGTCGAATTGACGGACACTATCTTACCCGTTACCGGAGCAAAGATGTCGCTTGCGGCCTTTGTACTCTCAACAACGGCCATCTCGTGCTCCGAGATCACCTCTGTACCGACGACCGGCAACTCCACAAAGACGATCTCGCCCAACAACATCTGCGCGTAATCCGTTATTCCCACAGTCGCGATATTGCCTTCGACTTTTGCCCATTCATGTTGCTTGGTATAGACCAGTCCTTCTACAATCATAGCACACTGTCTCCAATCATAATTTTGCAAATCGACTCAGTACTTCACCTGTCAAATCCGATTCCAGCAGTTCGCACTTTTCGACATTCCGCTTTCTGCCCTGCCGAATCTGCCTTTCGCTTCTCGCCGAATAGTATATCCCTATGGCGTCGTTACCCTGCACGTATGCTCTGTTCGCATAAGCCAGGGCGATCTGCTTT
Source organism: Planctomycetota bacterium (assembly GCA_021160785.1). Taxonomy (GTDB): domain Bacteria; phylum Planctomycetota; class Phycisphaerae; order Sedimentisphaerales; family Anaerohalosphaeraceae; genus B28-G16. Next base: position 9,169 of record JAGHBX010000241.1, read on the forward strand.
TCACCAATCACCGCACAGCTCAACACCCAGCCGATACACCGGCCATGGGTATCCAGCACGGCATCGTTCCGCCGAACCGGGCGAATGCCCTTTGTTCCAGGCAGTTGAATCCTGGCGACCGTCATGTCGGTTGCTTTTGACCTCCGTTCCATAGCCGCCTTACCGATGAAAAACTCCTTATCCAGCTTGACGGCCCAGCCGTACCCGGCCTCGAACGGAGAGATATCGAGCGGTCCCGCCAGTTCATGGCCGTAGAGCGGCAGGCCGGCCTCGATTCTCAGGCTGTCGCGCGCACCAAGGCCGCACGGCAGGACTCCCAGCGGTCCGCCCGCCTCTAAGATCATCTCACAGAGGTGTAATGCCTTATCCGGGTGGACGAACAGCTCGAATCCAAGCCTGGCCCCCGTATAGCCGGTGCGTGATATTAGACACTCGATGCCCAGGATGTCCGTTTCGGCGAACTGGAATGGTCGTAATTCGTGTAACTCCGGCTTCTTCCCCTCGCCTGGCGCAGAGAGCACCTCAAGCGATCTCGGACCCTGCACAGCTATGTCAACCCTGCAATCGTTTCGGCAGTCCGCGGCGCGCAAATCCCGCAATCGAGGTCTGGCGCAGATTCTTCTGTCGGGTCGTTCCAGATCGATGCAGACTTCGTCGTCGAGCAGTGACCCGATCCAGCTCTTTATCCTGGCGTCGTTCGCCGCGTTGACGACGAGCATGAACTCCTCACGACCCCTGCGATACACTATGACGTCGTCGAGAATGTCTCCCGACGGCCCAAGGATAAAGGAATACTGTGCACGTCCGACTTCGAGGGCTGCTGCGTTGTTAGTTGTTAACTGATCGACAAACCCGCCCGCGCCGGCGCCGGAAATTTCCAACACTCCCATGTGCGTGCAGTCGAAAATCCCCGCTGCATTCCGCACAGCGGCGTGCTCGGCGGATATGGACGAATACCATAGCGGCATAAGGTATCCGGCAAACGAAGCAATGTGGGATTTGTCGGCCAGTCTGCGGTGTAAATCGTATAAGACCGTCCGCCTGGGTTCTTCCTCGAGTCCGTGCGACTCGGATTCATGGTCTACATTGTTGTCCAACATCTTCTAAGCCCTCTTAGAGAACAGAAAACGAATGCTGTCTGCTTTCGCAGTCACAATTGTAAACCTCTGTCCGTTTACCTGAGATAATTATCCCTTCGGTATCTGCACTATCGTGCAGCGTTCTCCAGAGGGCTGTCCGACCGGGATCCTTTTGCCTGAGAGTTTCCCTGCTGTCTTTTTCGGCGGCAGGTTACACCTTCGGCGTCCCAAACTACGGGACTCTCTCCAGGTCATCAACCAGAGTCCTGGCCGGATTATATCCATTCAAGCACGGCTGTCAAGCAGGAATTCACTATATTCTATGCTGAGGCATTCCGATGCTTTAGATGCCTTGCGGAATGCAAGCTACGGCCATTGAAGCCGTCGCATAAATTTTGACTTTTTCATAACGTGCTGATTTTACAGGACTTATGAAGTGCCTTCTGCATCGCGAAAAACCCGCTTGCAAAATCCTTATGCGATGGTTATGATAGTGTGTATCAGGCCCTGTGCGATGTTTGAGTCTATGGGCAACAGTAACTGGCGGAGCAAAAATGCATTTGAAGTCGAAAACCATTCAGTCTGGAGGAAAACTCTTATGAACGGCATTACCAGCAAGAGCACATCACGTCGTGAATTCATGAAGGATACCGGCCGCATCGCCGCTGCATCGGCTTTAATAGCCGCCGGTCCGCATTTGTACGCCGCCGAGAACAACACTATCAAAGTGGCCTTGATAGGCTGCGGCGGCAGGGGCTCCGGCGCCGCCTCTAACGCCCTGTCCGTAAAGAACGGACCGACCAAACTCGTCGCCATGGCCGACGTCTTCGAGAACCGCCTCAACAGCAGCTACGCCAATCTCAAGAAGATGCACGCCGACCAGATGGATGTGCCAAAGGATCGCCGGTTCCTGGGCTTCGACGCTTACAAACATGCGATGGATTGTCTCAGTCCCGGTGATATCGCGATCTTTGCAACACCTCCGGCATTTCGCTGGGTGCATTTCACCTACGCAATCAAGAAAGGCCTCAATGTTTTCATGGAAAAGCCCGTCACCGTCGACGGCCCAACCAGTCGGCGGATGTTCAAACTCGCAAAACAGGCATCCGCAAAGAACCTCAAGGTGGGAGTGGGATTGATGTCTCGTCACAGCCGGGCGTTTGAGGAACTCTATAAACGCCTTCAGGACGACGACATCGGCAATATCATTCTCCAGCGCGGCTACCGGATGCATGGAGCGGTCGGCTCCTTCTCCTCGGTTGCCAAGCCGGACGGGATCAGCGATCTGCTTTACCAGATACAGCGATTCCACAGTTTCATCTGGGCAAGCGGCGGCAACTTCAGCGACTTTTACATCCACATCATCGATCATCAATGCTGGATGAAAAATGCATGGCCGATCAAGGCCCAGGCCTTAGGCGGACGCCATTACAAGCGGAATTCCAACGGCGTCCCTTATGTGGACCAGAATTTCGACACTTATTCGGTGGAATACACCTTCGCCGACGGCAGCAAATTCTTCATGGACGGGCGCTGCATGGCCGGCTGTAAGAACATCTTCTCCAGCTACGCCCACGGCAGCAAAGGAATAGCCGTCGTCTCAAAGAGCAGCGACTGCGGAATGCCCTCCAGCACATACAAGGGTCAAAATATTACGCGCGCCAACATGATCTGGGAATCCAAGGTCAGCCCCGATCAGCGCAATCCCTATCAAAACGAGTGGAACGACCTCGTTGACGCCGTGCGCAGCGACACCCCCTACAACGAAGTCGAGCGCGGCGTCAAAGCCAGCCTCGTCACGAGCCTGGGTCGTATGGCGGCGCACACCGGACAGGAAATCACCTACGACGAAATCCTAAACTGTGACCACGAGATGGCGCCGGGCCTGGACAAACTGACGATGGATTCGCCCGCACCCCTCCAAATCGGGCCAAACGGAAGATATCCCGCACCCCAACCGGGCATAACAAAACAACGCGAATACTAATACTCTGTCAAGATTGATTGAGTGGGAGTGGCAGCCTTTTCGGCGCAGCCGAAAGGGATGGCTGAGTCGTTGGCAAACCATCCCTTTGCTCCGCTGCGCTGCACAAAAGGCTGCCACCCAACTCCGGCCGAATCGTCGAGAAGCCGTCCGTGCCCTACTTCATTTCCAGTTTTCCCCAGATCGACGCCAAAAAACCGACCGCTGCAACGGTAACGGCCGTGAAAACGATTCCATAGACCATGTTTCCATACATGTAATAACCGCAGCAAACACCGCACGGTAAACAGCAATACAGGGCGTTTTCAGCAGGCACTACTCATTAGGGGCGGCAGGCGTATCGTCTGACAGTCGCTTGAGCATATCTTTAATATCAGCGCCGCCCTTGATGGCAACGAGGCCGAGGACGGCCAGGTACCACCCTATGCAACCCACTGACAGTACTAACCAGAAAAGCTTAATCATTATTGTCGCTCCCTTCAGCGTTACGGACGGGCTTTAACAGTGATCCCGCCACCATCGCTATCGCCACCGCTATATATGTCAGCATGCCCCAAACATGAGGTCCGATCTGATCGGCGAATAATTTCTCTGTCGCAGGCAGTTGCTCGCACACCAGGTAAGTTACGGGCATGACCGCGCCTATGACAATCGCGCCAAAAGCGCCCCAGTTGTTCGCCCGCTTCCAGTAACAACATGCGATCAGCAACGCCGACATGCTTGAGAGGTAAATTGTACCCGTAACCGCAAGGTAAGTCCAGAGATCACCCTTGAGCGGATACCACAAGCCGTAGACGAGAAGGAAAACACCTATCATGGCGATGATCGCCCTGTTCTACATCAGGCCCTTTCGCTGGGACCATTTTCCCTTGTGGAACGGGGCCATGATGTCGTTATAAATAACGCCTCCCCAACTCAGCATATACGACGCATCGGTGGACATATCGGCCGCCAGCATCGCAGCGACGACAACGCCCATCAGGATCGACGGGACAAACGTGGCGAGGAACTTTGGCATGGCAAGCATGGTGTTGGCGCCCACCTCGTCGGGCGTGAGCATCGCAAGCGCTGCGATTCCCCACAGGCCCGGCAGAAGGAACCTGCACACAAAGAACGGGCTTGTGCCCTTGTAGATTTTCTGGCCGGTCGCGCTGTTTTTGGCTGATAGAACCCTTTGTATCATGGTCTGCCATGTCAGCACGACGGCGAATGCGACAAAGGCATTGAAGATGACGTAGGCCGGTCCCATCTCCGGATGGACGAATGGATTGAAGCCGCCCGGACCGTAATTTGTCTCTACCGTTCGGACCAGGTCCGACCAGCCGACTCTTACAAAGATCATGATCGTAACGACAAGCAGGCCGATGCTCATCATAATGAATTGCAGATAGTCCGTAATGAGAACGGAGACCATACCCCCCAGCACTGTGTACAGGCCGATACCGAACAGCAGCATGGTCATTGTAATTTCGAGGTACTCCGGCTTTAGCCCGCACACGGCAACCAGGAAATCGCCGCCGGTGCGCAGAAACACACCCATATTGAGCAATCCACCCAACACAATCACAACGCCGCTCATCCAGCGGATACGCGCACCGAACTTCTTCTCGAATAACTCGGGGATGGTCATCACCCCGGCCGCTCGAAGCGGCTTTATGCAGAAACCCGTGCTGCCCACAAACAACATCGCTATGGCCACCAGAATACCCGGTGTCGCACCGGCAAAGCCCTTGTCGTAACCGTTCTGGGCGGTGTACATGCAGGTCACAATCCCGAATTCACAGGCCGTCAGTGATGCGATGCCAAGGTATATGTTCAACTCACGGCCCGCCACCAGGAACTGATCGACCTTTAAGACATATTTGCGGACAGCCACCCCTACGGCTATCACGATCACGATGTAAAGACCAACAATACTGCCGTCAATAAATGAAAAATTACTCATGCGAATCCTTTACAAAAAAGCTACCCGGGAAAACTCCCGGAAACATGACTTCCTTTACAGACCTTTGATATATTCGCAAACCCTCACAATTTCAAGCTTATAATCCAACTGTAAGGCCACAAAACAACTCCTTCTTAATGTTTCCCGACTCTCAATTTTTCACTTTATTCTTAGAACTTCTAACAAAATGAAACGTGGCACGGACATCCTGCCCGTGTATCATGGGCAAGATGCCCATGCCACATTAAAGCACTCATTTTGTTAGGCGCTCTTAAAGAATTCGATTGTCTCGCTCAGACCCTCGTCAAATTGTCCGCTCGGAGTGAAACCGGCGGTCAGCAGTTTGTCGATATCGGCCTGGGAATGCCTGACATCTCCGGCGCGGACCGGGCCGTACTGAATCTTTGACGATGAACCGGTCAGTTCGATAATCTTTTCGGCTGTTTCCCGGATCGTCCGGCACTTGCCGTAAGCGACGTTGTACACTCCGGTCAGTTCCTCGCCGGTCGCCATATAGACATTCGCCGCCACCACATCTCTTACGAAGATAAAGTCGCGTGTCTGTCCGCCGTCGCCGAAAATTGTGATCGGCTCATTGCAGACGGCGCGATGAATAAAGATCGGTATCGCCGCGGCGTACTGGCTCCTGGGATCCTGCCGCGGGCCGAAAACGTTAAAATACCGTAGACACGCCGTGTTTAGCCAACCCTCATCGTGAAAAATCCGGCAGTAATACTCCCCGTCCAGCTTGGTCACCGCATAAGGGCTTTTGGGTTCGGGGATCATCGTTTCGACCTTCGGAACAGTCGGATTATCGCCGTAATTAGCAGCCGACGAACTCAAGCAGAGTTTTTTTACTCCCGCCTGGGCCGCTGCCTGCAAAACATTCAAAGTACCTGTCGTATTAATCTCCACGCACTCACACGGCTTCTCCATCGACTCGGGCACACTGATCATCGCCGCCAGATGGAAAACATAATCCACACCCTGCACCGCCCTTTTCACAGCGGCACGATCCGTGATCGAGCCTTCGATAAACTCCACGTCAAAGGCCTCGATGTTCTCACGGCAGCCCGTCCGCAGGTTATCCAGAACCCGCACTTCGGCTTCTTTGTTAAAGTGTTCGACAATGCTGCTGCCGATAAACCCGGCTCCGCCGGTTACAAGAACTCGCATTCCAATTCTCCTGTAGACTGCACGTGGGCCACTCAGGACAGTTCCGCAAAGACCGAATCGACCAGCGCATTTGCAGCATCTTCCTGCGCAATGATCGACCGGACCAGCTCCATCTGCGTTCTGGCGCGGTCCAGATTATGACCGATGCGGTGTATCTTATAATAGGTATCGCCCGCCAAATGGTCGCCGAGGAACCGGATCATCTGCTCGAATGTAATGAGTTTGCCGGAAAAAGCCAGATATTTCTTCTCGGCCGCCGTCAGGAACGTGTGCGTTTCCGCGGCAAAGCCCTTGACCAACATTTCAAACATCGGCATCCGCATCGTAACTTTCGACAGATCGCGTTCGTCTTCATCGGCCGGGCTTGTCGCCGTCCTCACCATATCGCCGAAATCGTACAGCGAAAGCCCCGGCATAACCGTATCCAGGTCGATAACGCATACACCCTTATGAGTTTCGGCGTCTAACATCACGTTATTGATCTTGGTGTCGTTGTGGGTAACACGAATGGGAATCTCACCTTTGCTCGCGCAATTCAGCAGCACATCGCAAATATGAGCGTTTTCCAGCACGAAATCGATTTCCGCTTTGACGTCTTTGACGCGATTGCACGGGTCATGCCGCAGAACCTGGCCGAAAGTCTCAAGACGCTTCGGAGTCGTATGAAAATCGACAATGGTTTCGTGCAGCGGCCCGCCGGGCAAATCCGTCAGCATCCGCTGGAACCAGCCGAACATCCGCGCTGCTTCATGAGCCAATTCCAGCGATTCGAGCGTATCATACGTAACCGCGTTTTCGATCCGATTATACACTCGCCAGTAATTGCCATGCGGGTCCTTGAACCAATCATCCCCGCCGGCCGTTTGGATAACTTCAAGCTGTCGCGCGGCAAGTTCGGCATCGGTCCCTTGCAGTTTGCGCCGAATATGCTCGGTCACGCGTCGGATGTTCTCCATCATCGCCGGAGGATTCTTGAAAACCTCATGATTAATTCGTTGCAGGACATAACGCTTTGCCCGCCCGTCCTTTTGACAGGTCAGGCTGTACGTGTCATTAATATGCCCGCCGCCAAATGGCTCGGCTTTCGTCAGCAGGCCGTCGAGTGTGAAATTTGCCGCTATCGATTCTACGTCGTGTTCCATCACTTTTCCCAGAGTCTATTCGGATACGTGCCCCCTTCAATCAGACTGCCGATGCACCGCTGGGCGATTTCCTTGTCCTGGCGGTAGGTCACGCCAAACCAGGTGTCATGCGTAGGCAAAACCTTTACTTTCACCTGCCCGCTCTCTACAAGATCGGAGACGGGAATCGTAATAAAATATTCGGATTTCAACTCCGCGCCGTGTTCGCTGAGAAAGCGGGAGAAGCCGGCCTTTAGGTGCACAAAAAATGACGGATGAAATCCCCACAGGTTCATCGACACGACCTCATCGCCGGTCAGCGCATGCTCGGTCCCGTCGGCGTCGAAATAGCAGGCGCCGTTTAGGCGTTTTTCGACTTTTGTCCGTTCGACGACATCTCGCAGGAAAAGGTTGTCGTCGCAATGACATATACCGCGGGCAACCGTTCCATACTCACTCAGCGTGTTGCGAAGCTTAAAGCCCACCATCGCATAGTCCGTCAGCGATACATCCGGCCCCGAAAGGAAATCGGCCATCATCTTAAACGAATCGGCCCCGTAATAATCGTCGGCATTAATCACTGCAAACGGCTCGTCGATTGTCTCACTCCCCACGCCGATGGCATGCGCCGTCCCCCACGGCTTTTGGCGGTCCGGCGGCAGCGTAAAACCGTCAAGACCGGCATCCAGCTCCTGAAAGGCATACGCCGTCTCGACAAGCCCGTCAAACTTACTGCCGATCTTCTCCCTGAAAGCATCCTCGAAATAATGCCGGATGACAAACACCAGCTTGCCGAAACCTGCACGAATCGCGTCATAGATCGAGTAATCGATTATGATCTCGCCGTTCGGACCCACCGGATCAATCTGTTTCAGCCCGCCGTACCGGCTCCCCATGCCCGCGGCCAGAATCAATAACGTCGGCTTCATTCACTGTCCCTGATTCAAGACTACCCTGTTAGATATGCCACTGGGACACACCCAACGGCCGTGATTGCTTCCATGCGCCACGCGTAAAGTCCGGGAACTTGACCGGTGCGCCGCCGTTTTTGATCGACTGCTCACTGAGTGGAATGATCGCGCTCCACGCCACCGAATCATAAACGTCGATATCGGGCGTAATGCCCCTCCGCAACGCCGTAACCAGACGATAATCTTCGATAAAGTCCATCCCGCCGTGGCCTGCGCCCTGGGCCTTTTCCCTGATCGCCTTCCAGACCGGATGCTCGTATTTCTTCTTGTACTCGGCGAAATCTTCCCACCCGTGCCCTTTGCTCACGCCCTCGATGTGAACTTTCTCCGTGGGATACATTCGCATGAGACCGTGCGAGCCCTGCACAAGGAAGGCGCGGCTGTAAGGACGAGGCAGATTCGTATTGTGCTGGCAGATAATCGTCTTGCCCTTCTTCGTTTTAATCAGCGTGGTGTTGACGTCACCGAGTACGTACTTGCGATTCTGCCATTCGCCGTAGAACTGCTTGTCCTTATCGCTCTTGGCGGCGGCGTATTTGGCGTCGGCGAACTCATTGAGCCCGATCGCTTTTGTGGTCATGGAAACAAGATAATCGAACGCGTCGCCCCGGTTGATGTCCATGCACCACGCCATCGGCCCTATCCCATGCGTCGGGTAGAGATTGCCGTCGCGCTTGAGCGACTGGTACACACGCCACATCCCCTGGTAATAGGTCGGATGGATCTTCAGGCCCCGCAGATCGTGAAGATAGCCGCATTCGCCGTGCATTACTTCGCCGAACAGCCCCTGGGCGATCATATTGAGAGTCGCCATCTCCGTACTGTTATAGCAGCAGTTTTCCTGCATCACACAATGCATCTTCGTCTTCTCGGATGTCTCAACAAGCCTCCAGCAGTCCTCCACCGTAAGAGCGATATTAACTTCCGACGCGGCGTGCTTGCCGTTCTTCATCGCCGCCAGGCAAATCGGCGTGTGCCATCGCCACGGCGCCGCATTATAGACTAAGTCCAGGTCCTCCTCTGCACACATCCGCTCGAAGTCCAGATCGCCGCCGGTATATCCCTTGGGCTCCGGCTGACCGGCCTTGACGACCTCGGCCTTTGCCCACTTGACACGCTCCGGGCGAATATCGCAAACCGCCGCGACCTGACACCCCTCAACCTTCAAAAGATTGCGAACGTGCCCCGAACCCTGATTGCCCATCCCCACAAAGCCGACCTTAATGAGGTCTTTCGCCGGAGGATTGTACCCGATCATACTGGCAGACCCCACCCGCGCCAGAACATCCGTACAGCCGCCAACTATCATACTGCCCGCCGCCGCTCCCAAACCCGCCGCAGTCCCCGTTCTTAGAAAATCTCTCCGAGTAAATTGATTCGCCACCACAGTTCTCCTTAAAAAAAGGTTTTCGGCCAGCCACCATCGGCAGCCACATTCTATTAATCATCCCTATTTTCCACAAAAACCGTCTCCGTGTCAACATCAATATTCGCAATCAGCTTTGATGAAGTAGGCGATGCGGACGAGTTGAGGCGGCTGGCATATATCCGGACTTGACGGATACGAAATATGCGGCCTAAATAGAGAAAATTGCATAAATTCTTGCAATTTTGCGGCTGAGTTGTTATTATTGAATGGCATTGTGGAGAGGGCTTTCCATTTTTCACGGAGTGAGGCGTCTCTGAGTGCCTGAAAGTCTTTTTCACATGAGAAATCGCAGTTTTTGCGCTGTCAGGCCTGATGGGTGAGGGCCGGGTGGCGATCATGTGAGGAAAGGTGTGTTGAAAAGTTTTTTTCAGGAGGTAATGATGATGGGTAAGAAAGTGTTGTTTTGTGTAGTGTTGTTTGTGATGGCGTCATGTGTTCAGGCGGGTCTGATGCCGCTTGTCAATCCGAGCTTCGAGAATACATCAGGGACTGACGAAGTCAGCATCATTGATTGGTGGGATTCGAAGAGCTATACCACAACGAAGGCTGAGGATGGTACGGCTGTTCCGCTAACCCCTTATGGCGAAAACTGGGGCCAGTTGGGCAACGGCAGGTGGATGTATCAGCAGATCGGAACCTATGAAGAGAATATGGTACTCGACATAAGTTTCCTGCTTGGACAGCCAACCGACAAAATTGTTGCCGGTCTGGAAGTCGAGTTGTTTGCCGGCGGCGACGCATCACTGGCTGATAACGTGGGTACCAAGCGTGACAACGCTGCTTTCCCCCTGGATTCGGTTGTGGGGGCAGTACAGATCGCGACATCGGGAAACATTGATCCTTTCACGGATCCCGATACAGCTCCTGTTATGAGGACCCAGGAAATGTTCGTACATTTGTCGACAGGAACTGCCGGCGCCGGTTATGCCGTCGGCGACCCGTTGTGGCTGTTGTTCTCAAGGCCTTCGGTAGCGGGTAAAGCGCTGATCGACAATGTTCAGGTTCCGGAACCTGCTACAATGATCCTGCTTGGCGTTGGGGCTTTAGGGTTTTTGCGACGCAAGAGAAAGTAGATCGATAAAAAAAAACAGAGGCCGATGCGAAACATCGGTGTGTTTTCTTATTGTTGTTGGTTAGATCAAGGAGCGTACCATGAAGAACAGGACTTTGTTTATGTGTGTGGTATTTCTATTGGCCGCTACCGCCTGGGCGGGTTTGAACGACCCGGTGCTTTTGAATCCGAGCTTCGAGGCAGATAACCTCGGGGCGGGGACTAAGACAAATGCGATTACGGATTGGTGGAATCGTACAAACTACTGCTGGGCAAGCGAGGAGACCACCAGCAACTACCCGCCGACGCCTTACGGCAGCAACTGGGTTGAGTTCGGCAACGGCAGTTGGGTTTATCAGCAGATCGGCACGTGGGAGGCGGGTATAGCAATGGAAGTCAGCCTCCTGGTCGG
>JAGHBX010000086.1 GCA_021160785.1 Planctomycetota bacterium
AACCCAATTCCCGCATACCAAGTGTCCAGCCAAGCCCAACGTAATGTCATACTACGAAGTGCCGATAGAAATCCTCGAAAACAAAGACCGCCTGGGCGAATGGGCACAAAAAGCCCTGCAAGTCGCCACGGCCGCCAAGAATAGAAAGGGAAGGTAGGACGGACAATCGAAATGAATGAGATTGAAAAAAAGTATTTGTTATTGTTGAGAGTGTTTCTGCTTAGCGCTGCGGTTGCCTGGGGTTGTTCGGTGTTGGGGCTGGTTCTGCCGTGGGCGATGGTGGACAAGGAATTGCAGGGGCTCGGAGCGGGGCCGATTGATGATGTCATGGTTCAATACTGGCTGAAGATGGCGGCGGCGGTATATACATTGGGAGGATGTTTTTTCGTGATGGTCGCCATCTGGCCGATCAAATACCGGGCCGTTATCGGATTTGTCGGCTGTCTTCACATGATTCTTGGGGCAGTGTTGCTTGGCAATGGCTTGGTGCTCGGCATCGAGGCAATTCCACTTTATGTTGATGTGGGGTTTTGTTTTTGCGTCGGGCTGGGCATATTTGCCGCAAACCGCAAATTGCGGAAATACTTTGAGGTAGCCGCATAGATATGCAATCGTGCTACTTGGTCCATTGCAGGGCGGGTTTTTTCCCCGAGTGCGCACATTCGGTCAGGTACAGGTTGATCAGGTTCTGGTAACCAATCCCCGTCTGTTTGGCCTGGGCTTTGAAGTACTCGATCACATCGACACCCAGACGGATGGTGATCTGTTTCTTTAGAGCCTTAGCGTGAGGGTTGGCTCGGCCCTTCATCTTTGCAAAATCAGTGCCCGAGCGAAGAAAACGGTCACTACGCCGGGAAAGCAGCCTATTGCATTTGGCGGTGGAATGGGTTATACTATTTGTTGCTGGAATACGGGGTTATTATGTCGCACAATACCAGGTTTAGCCTTTTGGAGGGCGTTTTTATGAGTTGGCGTGATGTCAAGTGGGTATTCATTCTTGTGGTTGGGGCTCTGCTCATCAGCGGCGGTGTCCGGGCCAACGTGATAGAGATCGGCTCGAACTCGGATCCAATCGAGTTTATCGCGGTGGGCGATGATTGGCAATTCTTCAGGGGGACTGAGCCGCCGAGTAATCCGCCCGAGGCATGGTGGAATGACCCCGACTTCGTTGATACGGGGTGGGAGACCGGACCGAGCGGCTTCGGTTACGCCGACAGCGATGATGCGACGATACTCAGCGACATGCAGAACAATTATGTTACCGTGTATATCCGAAAGGAGTTTACGGCTTCTTCGGTGCCTCCGGATGCAATCGTACAACTGGTGATAGATTATGATGACGGATTTGTCGCATATCTAAACGGCCAGGAACCTTCCGGCGTGCGGCGGAACATAACGGGCACTCCCACGTACACCTCAACGGCATCCAGTCACGAAGCGGGCACGCCGGAGACGATCGAACTGGACGTCGCCGGCGTTCTGCTCAATGAGGGAATCAACACACTTGCCATAGAGGGACATAACGTCAGCTACGGCAGCACCGACTTTTCACTTGCTCCGGCGCTGCGAGCAATGCCCGATTCTAATGTCACGCTGACGGAGGATACGACATGGCTGGGCGCGAATACGTATGATCTCAAGAGTACTGTTGTTGTTCCGGCGGGTGTGGTTTTGACTATCGAGCCGGGCTGTGTGGTTCAGATGCACAGCGGTGTCGGAATCAATGTTCACGGCCGGCTTCTCGCCGAAGGCGGCGAGAGCGAGCCGATTAGCTTTACGCGCAACCCCGGGGGCACGACCTGGGAGCGGATCATGTTTGTCGATGCCGACGACAGCCGCCTTGTGCACTGTATTATCGAGTATTCCGACTGTGAGGGCGACCACAAGGACTATTATGACGACGACTGCGATGAGCAAACACCTCTGCCGCTGAGAAATTACTTCCAGGCGGTGGTTGCCATTGCAAGCCATATCGATATCGAAGATTGCGTTTTTCAGAATCTTCCCAGTAACAGCGGCAGCCCGGAGGGGGACGCCATCGCCATCATATCCGATGACGTCGATCATCCCGGCGATGCGACGGCGAATATCATTGGATGCCGGTTTCTTTCAATCGGCCAGGGCGTGCACACGAGGTTTTCTTACGTGCTGATTAAGGACTGCTACTTCACGGGCCACCACGGCGATAATGACGACATCGACCTCTACGGAGAAAGCGTCCCGCCTCCGCTTGTACTCAACAACATACTGTTGAACCCGGCTCACGATGACATGATAAACCCGACGAGATGCTCGGCAGTGATAATAGGGAACATAATCGGCGGATGCGACGACCACGGTGTGGTCTTGCGCGACAAATGCAAACCGATCATGATCAACAATCTGATTTATAACTGCAGCAGCGCCGGCATCGCAGTGCAGAATCAGTGCGATGCGCTGCTGGTGAACAACACGATTGTAAATTGCGGGCGGGGCATCAGGTTCTTTGACCACACAGGCAGGCACGGCCCTCCGTATTGCCTCTTCCCCGGCAGCGGTAAGGCGACGATTGTCAACTGCATTATATGGGATTGTCCGACATCATTGTTGCTGACGGACACTTCCTATTCGGAAGAAAATTCTCAGGCGACGGTAAGGTTCTGTAATATCGAAGGCGGGTTGGGCAGCACATCGGTGGCGGCCGGCTCGACGCTGGCGTGGGATGATGAGAGCAATATCGATGAAGATCCCCTGTTCGCCGACGTCGCTGGCGCCGACTTTCATCTGAAGTCGGTGAACGGGCGATGGAATCCGGCGGTAAATGAGTGGGTCGTTGACGCAGTGAACAGTCCCTGTATCGATACGGGCGAACCGGGTCCGGCTAACGAAGAGTATGTTGACTGGCGGGAGGAGTTGTGGCCTCACGGAGGTCTTGTCAATATGGGCGTCTACGGCGGTACGCCGGAGGCGAGCATGTCCGGCGATCCTGCAGGTAACATCGCAGACCTGAATCATGACGATTCTGTCGGCGAGGCCGACCTGCTTCTGTTTACGGAAGACTGGCCCATTCTACAGGTGCTTCTGGATACCGATCTGGATCGCAACGGCACTGTGAACCTTTGGGACTTTGCAATTATTTTGCAGGAATGGCGATGGCGCAAATTGTAACAAGACTTCTGCAAAATTGGTAACACTTTAGCCGAGTGTGAGATTCGCTTGTCATTCCCGCGAAAGCGGGAATCCAGCATAAAATAGCGTCCGCCGCAGGCGGTTTCCTGTTTTTTGCACACATGGCTAAAATGTTACCAAAATTGCGATTTGACGTGTTTTTGGGAAAGAAAAGGCGATTCCTTTTTATGTAATGTCTCGAATAATCGATCTTACACTTGCTCTTGACTCCCGGATGCGCGGGATCGAAATTGAACCTGCCCGGACCCTTGAAAAGGACGGCTGGAATACGACGATGCTGCATCTCTATTCGCATTGCGGCACACACATGGATGCTCCGGTTCATTTCGGGGTTGGAAATGAAACGATAGACATGATTTCACTCGACAAATGCATCGGTCCTGCATGGGTGGTGGATTTGAGCGGTATCGAGGCGCGCACACTAATCCAGGTCGGCCATCTGGGCGATGTTGCCCAAAAGCTGCACGGCGGCGACAGTCTGCTCCTTCGTACAGGATGGAGCCGGTATGTCAATGAGCCCCGATACCGCAACGAGTTGCCGCGAGTAAGCCCGGAGCTTGCCGCGTGGTGTGCGGACCGCAAAGTGCGCATGCTTGGGGTGGAGCCGCCCTCTGTCGCAGACGTCAACAATGCAGAGGAATTGACTTCGGTGCACAAAGCCCTCTTCGCCGGCGGTGTGATCGTCGTGGAAGGACTGGCCAACCTGGAGGCCATCGGCAAAGACAAGGTAATGTTTATGGCGTTTGGGCTGAAGATATCCGGCGGAGACGGCGCGCCGGCAAGGGCGCTGGCTATTGAAGAGTAGGGGGTCCAAAATGAAAGGGCAGCGTATGAGGAGTTTAAGTGTTCATGTTCATGTAACCATCGTTGGCGTCCTGCTTTTTTGCACAGGTCTCGCCGCGGCCGGGCAAATCTCCGGTGAACTTAAAATGTGGCACAAGATAACGATAACCTTCGACGGACCGGACAGCAGCGAGTCGGCCGATCCCAATCCATTTCTGTTTTATCGTCTGAATGTGACATTCACCGCCGGGGATGAGTCCTTTGTGGTCCCGGGTTATTATGCAGCCGACGGCAACGCCGCAAACACCTCGGCGGATTCCGGCAATAAATGGCGAGTGCATTTTGCGCCCGGCAAAACCGGGAAGTGGACGTACAAGGTTTCATTCCGCAAGGGACAGAATATTGCCGTCAGCGAAGATCCCGATGCCGGAAAAAGCGCCGGCTTCATGGACCGTGAAACCGGAAAGTTCGAGGTCAAGCCGACGGACAAGACCGGACGCGATATGCGCGCTAAGGGGTTGCTGCAATATGTCGGCAAACACCACCTGCGATTTGCAGGAACGGGTGAATATTTCTTGAAATGCGGCGCCGATGCCCCGGAGAATTTTCTTGCCTACAAAGAGTTCGACGGCGATTTCAAAACCGACGGGCAGAAAGACAATCTCATTAAAGATTGGGCTCCGCACATCAGGGACTGGAAGCCCGGCGACCCGACATGGCAAAACGGCAAGGGCAAGGGTATGATCGGGGCAATCAACTACCTGGCGTCGGAGGGTATGAATGTCTTTTCGTTTATTCCCATGAACATCGCAGGCGACGACCGCAATGTTTTTCCCTATACGACTTACGACGAGCGAGAGCGATTGGACTGCTCGCGGATGGATCAGTGGGCGATTGTCTTCGAGCACGGCAACAACCTGGGCATGTACCTGCACTTCAAGACGATGGAGACTGAAAACGAGTTGCTGCTGGATAAGGGCGACCTTGGTCCGCATCGCAAACTATACTACCGCGAGTTGATCGCCCGGTTCAGTCACAACCTGGCGTTGAACTGGAACCTCGGCGAGGAAATCAATAACGCCACCCATGATCAGAAGGTCGCTTGGGCCAACTATTTCTGGACCACCGATCCGTACCAGCACCACATCGTTATCCACAACGGCGCCAACCATTACGACATGTTAGGCGATGCATCGGCACTTACGGGTTTTTCGCTGCAAACCAACAAGCCCGATTTCAGCCAGGTGCACCGACGGACACGCGACTACGTGGACCGGTCTGTCGCCGCAGGCAAACCGTGGGTAGTGGCCTGCGATGAGCCGGGCGATGCCTCTCACGCACTTATCACCGATGCCGAGGACCCCACGCGCGACAACGCCCGCAAGAACGGACTCTGGGGCAATATCATGGCCGGCGGCGCAGGAATTGAATGGTATTTCGGGTATAAACACCCGCACAGCGACCTGACCTGTCAGGACTATCGCATGCGACGGAAGATGTGGACGCAGTGCCGCTACGCCCTGCAATTCTTCGACAAGTACGAAATACCGTTCCAGGACATGAAGTGCGAAGACGAAATGACGGCAAGTACCGACGACTACGTGCTGTGCAAGCCCGGCGAGATTTATCTGGTCTATCTTAAGCATGGGGGCAAAGTAAAAGTAGACGTCGCCAAGGGCAAATTCACCCGCGACTGGTTCAATCCTCGCACCGGCGACGGACTGCCGGCAAACCGCACCATTGCCGGAGGCGGCAATGCCGAACTGACGGCGCCCGACAACAACGACTGGCTGCTTGTCATCCGCGGCAAGGGCAAACTTGCCCTCTCCTCCGACGCGCCACCCGTATCGCCACCGCTGTGACGGGGGGAGATATGGAAAACCTCATAGACCAGCACCGGCGCATCGGGTCGGTGGAGGTCGCGGCGTTGTTTGCCGAACTCATCAGACGGCGGTGCGTCTTTTGTTTTGCGGCTGGTCTTGCCTTTTGTTGTTTTCGCGGAACTGTCTGGGGGTCATGCCGACTGTTTCCTTGAAGATTCTTGTGAAGTAGCTCTGGTTGTTGTAGCCGACCTCGAAGCAGATTATCGAACAGCTTTTTTCGGTGGCAAGCAGCAGTCGCTTAGCGTGGTCGATACGGACGCTTGTGAGGTAGTCGATGATAGTGATTCCCATCTGCTCCTTGAAAAGGTGTGCAAGGCGCGAGACGCTGAGGAAGGCGGACTTTGCGATGTCGGCAAGTGTCAGCGGCTGGTCGTAGTGAATGTCGATGAAGTCGATTGCGGGTCTGATCTGGGTCATCTTGACGGCGTCCTGCGAGGAGTAGACGCTCTCGATAAAGTCGTTGAGGGCGCTGCTGATCCAGGCGCAGATATCCTGCTGGTTATCCACGTTAATGACCTTGTTGATGTAGTCGACATTTTTGGCGAGCATGAGCTGGATATCGACGCCGCCTTCGACGGCAGCGCGGCTGAGGATACTGAGCAGTTCGACGAGGCGGGCTTTGAGGGTGTTGATATCGCCGGGGTTCTGGAACATGATGGTTCCGAGGATGGAATTGAGCATTTCCCTTGCCCCTGTCCTGTCGCCGATTCTGACCTTTCCGATAAGCTGCCGTTCGGCTTCGTAGGGATAGTGCGCCTCGGCGCAGTCGTCTTTCTTGCTTTGCTGGATGTACTCGCCGATTTCGGCCTGCTGGCGGGTCCTTCTGCGTCGCCATGTGACGACACGCGGATCAAGGTCGGCAGTTTCGTAGAGGAGGACAAAAAGGAACTCGGCTGCCTTGTGAATCTCCCGGCCGGTAAAGACGGGCAGCGTGCGTGCGGTGTCGAGGAGCTTGTGCGAGCCGATGCGCAGGCCGGCGAGGCGTTTTCGGATGTCGGCGACGATTTCGTCGGTGACATCCTGCCAGAGACATTTGCCGAAGAAGAGACCGCCTGCGGCAGTGTCTTTGTCCATGATCGGGATGCAGACGTTGACGATGCCGGCGTGGCAAAAGGAGATATAGGGCTGGCCCGTCTCGAATGCGAGGTTGAGGCTCCGAATACGATCCTGGCGGCACCGTTTTGAGCCGGGGACCGAGGTTTGTATGAGGTTGCAGAACTCCGGGCGGCAATCGCGCGAGCACATTTTGCGGATTCTTGTTCCGTCGGGGCGGATCAGTTCCAGGCCCATGCCGAAATGCCGCCGAAAACCCCGCTCGATTCGCGCAAATTGCTCGCCCGTGACGATATCCGTCAACTCGATAGAAGATGCCATTTTTTTGCTCAATTTAACTAATGCTGCGTTTTTCGCCGGAAAACGCCGATTTCCAGCAAGATAGTATTATACTTTTTCGCCGTATGAAATGCAATAGCGCAAATGAAAAAAGTCTCCTCGACGCCTCGGGCGGGTGTATATCCCCGGTGCTGGACGAGTTATGGCGTGTGTGGGAAGTTTTTGTCGATTTTTGCGTTGGCGAGTTCTGCAAGGAAGATGCTGGTTCGCTCGATGACAAGATCGAGGTATTGTCGGCCCCGTTCGGCGGTGGCGTCGGTGGGGTCGCCGACTGCGCAGTGGTCGTTTAGTTTGGCGAAGTCGCGGCTGGTCGTGGCCCAGCCTTTGCGGAGCGCCTCGAAGCGGAATGGACGGGCTGTGCCCGCGCCTGCGACGTCGGGCTCGATGAGCTGGGGGTAGAGGGCCATTGCGACGGAGGTTTCGAACTGGCCTGCGTGGTCGTCGGGTTTGGTGAAGATTTCGTTGTATTTGTCCGAGCCGACGAGCCACCAGTTGACCAGAAAAACATGGACGTCGAGATCGCACTGGATCTGCCGGATGAGCGGCTTGAAATCGTTGCCGCCGTGGCCGTTGAGAATGACGATCTTCCGTATGCCGTGATGACGCAGCGAAACGATGATGTCCCGAACCATCGCATCGAGCGTCGCCTGCGAAACATGAATCGCAAGAGGATAAGCCAACTGATTACAGTCGACACCGAAGGGAAGCGTAGGCAAACAGATGACCGACTCGCATTTGGGCCAGGCCTTTTCGCAGCATTGCCGGGCAACATGAGTCGTGTGAAAGTAGTCCTGTCCTTCGGGCAAATGACGATTGTGAGCCTCGATAGCCCCCACCGGCAAGACAGCAACCTCATATTTCCGCTTGCCAATTCGATAAAGATTCGTCGAACAAATATCCCACTCGTCTATCCTGCGTTCGCTGTCGGTCATAATATTCCCTTCCAAAGACACAACCTGAGAGTCAAGATAATGTTATATCCTCGGGGAGGTTTTGGCAAGGATTTTTGCGCCGTCAAACGGGGGAAACGCAATGGGCGGCCCCATGTGGCCGCCCATTGCGTTGTTCTTTTCAACCGGAGGAGACGTATTGGTCGTATTTGTATGTTATGGTTTTTGTTTCGGCTGGTTCCATGGTGATTCGCCAGGTTATTGTGCCTTGCCTGTCTGTTAGTTTCAGTTTTGTTGGGTTCTTTCGGATGGCGCCTTCGTCGGTTGCCGATACCGGTCTGCCCGGGACGGTGGTAGTCACTACAATGTCGACAGTTCTCTTTTCGAAGTTTCGGAGTTTTATTTCGCCCTGGAGTGTTACAAGGTCGATGTAGTAGCCGTTTCGAGGTGTGTGTGCCTTCAACTGACGGTCGATTTCGCTTCTGGTCTCGGAGTGGGCGATAT
>JAGHBX010000114.1 GCA_021160785.1 Planctomycetota bacterium
ATATTATATAAGAGCAAGCTTGTTGACAAGCCGACTCTTATTAAGGCGATTAAGAAGGGTCGGGCGGACAACACGCGTCTCGGTGAGACACTGGTTAAGATGGGGATTGTCTCCGAAGACATTATCAGCAAAGCCTTAGCCAAGCAGTTCGGGATGGAGTATGTAGACCTCGACGAAACGACTATCTCGCAAAGTGCCCAGAAACTCATTCCGCCGGAACTGATTAAGAAGCATTTTGTCCTTCCGTTGGGACTGGACAATGGCAGGCTTAAGATTATTATCAGCGATCCCCTGGATCTGGACCTTCAGGATTTACTTCGATTTCGCCTGAACAAGGAACTTGAGTGCTGCCTTGCGAGTCCCTCCAAGATAAGAACCTTCATTCTGCATACAATGGATGAAGTCCGCAGCAGTATCGACGCGACAGCGGCGGAACTGGAAGCGGCCGGGCACGGGATAGAAGCCGAGGTCCGACGTGCACAGGACTCGGATGACGAAGATGACGGGCCGATCATTCGCCTTGTAAATCTGATAATAGATGAAGCGGTGCGACTCAGGTCCAGCGATATCCATATCGAGCCCATGTCCGACCGTGTCCGCGTGCGGTATCGCATTGACGGTATTTGTGTCGAACGCGACAATATCCCCAAGAACATGCAGGCGCCGATTATCGCACGTATCAAGATACTGTCCGGCATGGACATCTCGGAGCGGCGACTGCCGCAGGACGGAAGAATCAAACGTCATATCGACGAGCAGGACATCGATTTCCGTGTATCATGTCTTCCGGGCTACCACGGCGAGAGTACTGTTCTTCGTATTCTGCGTCCCGAGTCCGTCAACATCGGTATTCAGGCGCTGGGCTTCGAGCAGGACAGCTACGAAGCGTTCCTCCAGATCATCAAGCGACCGAATGGGATCTTTCTGGTTACGGGTCCGACAGGCAGCGGAAAGACAACGACCCTGTATTCAGCCCTGAAGGAGCTTAACCGGCCGGACCGGAAAATCATTACCGCTGAGGACCCCGTCGAATACAACGTCGCGGGAATCAATCAATGCCAGGTGCGAACGGAGATCGATCTGACGTTTCCGAAGATACTTCGTTCAATGCTGCGTCAGGCGCCGAATATCATCCTTATCGGTGAGATTCGTGACGGTCTGGTGGCCGATATCGCCATTCAGGCGGCATTGACGGGCCATCTTGTCTTCAGCACACTGCATACCAACGATGCTCCCAGCGCGATTACACGTCTGATTGATATGGGCGTCAAGCCTTTCCTCGTGGCAAGTTCGATCCAGGCTATTATGGCCCAGAGGCTTGTCCGTGTTATCTGCGAGAATTGCAAGGTCGTAGACGAAAATCCCGACCCGCACTTCCTGCGGCTGCTCAGGATCAATCCCGACGAATTGCGCAAAAACCCGACTTATAAGGGTGCTGGCTGTTCGCGATGCCAGAATACGGGCTTTAGAGGCAGGTTGGCTATTTTTGAAATGATGGAATTGAATAATCAGATCAGGGAATTGGCGTTTGCCCGGGCGTCTGCGTCCGAATTGAGAAAGGCGGCCCGCAACAGCGGCATGAAGACGCTTATGGAAGACGGCAAGCGGAAAGTGTTCAGAGGAGTAACAACGCCGGGTGAAGTTGCAAGGGTCTCCCAGGCTGAGGGACTCCTGATAGATGATGAGTAATAGGGACAGACTATGGGATCACTGCATATTGACAGATTACTGGAAGCCTGCATCAAGATGGGCGGATCGGACCTTCACCTGGTGACGGGGCGTCCTCCGGTGCTCCGGATCAGCGGACGGCTGCGTTCTCTCGACACAAAAGTCCTCGGACCCGACGATACGGTTTCACTGATGAAGAGTATCACCCCTGAGAAGAATCAGCAGGAGATTCAGGAGAACGGCGGCACCGACTTCGGGTTTGCATTTAGCGATGCGGGACGGTTCAGGACATCGGTATTTCGCCAGAAAGGCAATCTTTCGCTTGTGCTTCGGCTGATTCCATCTGAGTTGCTCAGCTTTGAGACGATAGGATTGCCTAAAATTTGTTCGGCCTTGTGTCGCAGGCCGAGGGGGCTGTTCCTGGTGACCGGACCTACGGGCAGCGGCAAGACTACCACTCTGGCCAGTATGATCAACTATATCAATGAGAACCTCGACAGGCATATTATCACGGTCGAAGAGCCCATCGAGTATTATCACAGCCATAAGAAATCGATTATCAATCAGCGAGAGGTCGGGATTGATGTTCCGTCGTTTGGGGAGGCGTTGAAGCGTTCCCTGCGAATGGACCCGGATGTAATTCTTGTTGGTGAGTTGCGCGACCTTGAGACGATGGAGGCTGCGATTACCGCGGCAGAGACGGGCCACCTTGTCTTCGGCACGCTGCACACCACCGGTTGCCAGGGCACTATAAACCGAATCATTGACGCTTTTCCGGTCAGCCAGCAGGAGCAGATTCGGGTGCAGTTGAGCACAAATCTCATTGCCGTCCTTAGCCAGACGCTTTGCCCGGTGAAGGTGGGCAAGGGTCGTGTGGCGGCTTATGAGTTCATGGTGGTGACGCCTGCGATCGCGAACCTGATTCGCGAGAATAAGACATATCGAGTCGAGTCCAGTATCCAGACAGGCAAGAAATTCGGAATGCAGTTGCTGGACGATCATCTCTGGGAGTTGTTTGCCGGCGAACGTATAACTTTGGAAGAGATGCTGGACAAGGCTCGTCAGCCGGATGTTTTGCTGGAAAAGGCCGAGAAGCGAATGAGTGCCGCCGGCGAAGGGCTTGGCGATGATTTTGGGCCGATCCTAAAGACGTAGAGGCAGCCCCCACGCCGGGGTACCGGGGGAAAGGAAGCAGCCGCAAGGACCTTCGAGTCTTATATACCGGGTGTCCATTACGTTTTCGGGCCGAAAAAGCGCGTTTCTGGCTGTGTTTGGATTGTATTTGCAAACTGTTGCACGATGTGTCTGAAAGGGGCGGGTTATGGACTTGCAGGCTGGTTTGCGTGAAATTGACACGTATTGGAGGTCAGCAGAGACCTGGCAGGGGTTTGTTGTAGTCCTGTATGCCACGTGTCCATCCTATTATTTACTTGCTAAGGGCTGGTTAATGGGCTATAATAAGGTAGAAAGGTTCACCATGGCAGGGTCAGGACTCAATATGTTCGGGGGGTGGGCAAATGGCTAAGAGAGCACCCGTTCAGCAGTTTAAGGGTCGGTCGCTTGGCCGAATCCTCATTAAGATGGGCTTGTTAACACGGGATAAGCTCCATGATTGCCTCCGACAGCAAGAGGAAGGCGGGGGCAAGGTCAAGCTGGGGCAGATATGCATTGAGCAGGGGCTGATCAAGAAGAAAGACCTTCAAACGGCGCTGGCCGGGCAGAGGGGTATGGAATGTGTGGACCTGGACGATCTGGATATTGCCGGCAATGTGCTCGAAGTGCTGCCTGCGCAGATGGCCAAGACGTTTCGGGTCGTTCCGATTGCCTTCGACAGCAGGCGTAATGTTTTGACCATTGCGATGGACGACCCGGACAATTTCCGGGCGACCGATGACCTGGGAACGTTAGTGGGCTATACGGTCATGGCGAAGATCACCGACACGGATTCGCTGGAGGCTGCTCTTGCCAAGTACTATGCCGAGGATGATTCCAGCCTGAATGAATTGATCGGGGAGATCGAAAGCGACAGTACTCTTACCGAGTTTCGGGGACGGGATCAGAGCATTGATCTGGACGAGTTGAAGGAACTTGCCGAATCGAATCCCGTTAAGAAACTGCTGAATCTGGTTCTGCTGCAGGCGATTCGCGACAAGGCGTCTGATATCCATTTTGAGCCGTTCGAGAATGAGTTTAAGATGCGATACCGTATTGACGGCGTGCTGTATGAAATGGTTCCTCCGCCCAAGCATATTGCAGTTGCTCTGAGTTCGCGAATCAAGGTCATGGCGAACCTTGACATCGCCGAAAGGCGTCTTCCGCAGGACGGTCGAATACCGCTTGTAGTCGGCGGCAACCCGGTCGATCTTCGTGTGAGTGTGCTTCCGACAATGTTCGGCGAAAGCGTTGTGCTGCGTGTGCTTGACAGGAGCGCCGTCGAGCTGGACCTGGATGGTCTGGGCCTGCGCGAGCGTGAAATGAAGACGGTCGAGCAGTTGATCCACAAGCCCAACGGCATTATCATCGTGACGGGCCCGACCGGTTCCGGGAAGACAACGACTTTGTATTCGGCGCTGAAGCAGCTTAACGATACCGAAACGAAGATCATTACCACCGAGAACCCGGTAGAGTACGACATCGACGGGCTGATTCAGGTCCAGATGCGGCCGGAGATCGGTTTGACGTTTGCAAGCTGTCTGCGTTCTATCCTTCGTCAGGACCCGGACATCGTAATGGTCGGTGAAATTCGCGACCTCGAAACCGCCCAGATATCCATCCAGGCTTCGCTGACGGGGCACCTGGTGTTTACTACCGTTCATACAAACGATGCCCCGAGCACGTTAGCAAGGCTTATCGATCTGGGTCTCGAGACATTCCTGATTACCGCGACGCTGGAAGGTATCATTGCTCAGCGTCTTGTGAGGCGGATTTGCCTTAACTGCAAGACCGCGTTCGAGCCGACCGAGGCGATGCTGATGGAGGTTGGCCTGACGCCGGATGATATCGGGGACAAGGAGTTGTATTACGGTCGTGGATGCGATCAGTGCAACAGCACCGGATATCGCGGACGAATAGGTATTTACGAAATTATGATACTTAACGATGAGATGCGCGATCTGATTATGAATAACGCTTCGACAAATGTGTTGCGGGCGGCGGCTCGCAAAAACGGGATGAGAACACTTCGCGAAAACGGTCTTGCCGTGATTTTTGACGGTATAACGACCATCGAAGAGGTTGCCAGGGAGACGCTGGCTGCGGAGGAATAGGGACGGGTACTGAATAAGGATTGAAGAACTGTTCGGAGGTAAAGATTATGCCTGTATTTCAATATCGAGCACTTGACAGCAACGGCAAGGAAGTCAAAGCCGAGATAGAGGCGCTGAGCAGTAAGGAAGCGATAAGCAAGATACGCAACAAGGGTCTGTTTCCCACGAAGGTTCGGGCCAGGAGCGCCGGCAAAAAGGTCAAGGCCGCCGGCGCCGCCAAGCCCAAGCGACGTCGCCCGACAGGCAAGGTCAAGATCAAGCAAGTCTGCCAGTTCGCCAGACAGCTTTCGACGCTTCAGGACGCCGGGCTTGCCATTTTGCGATCGCTTCGCATCCTGGAGGGGCAGCAGAAGAAGGGCAATCTGCGGAAGGTCATCGGGTTCGTCGCCGACGATATCGAGGGCGGCGCGACGCTTTCGGAGGCGATGGGCAAGCATCCCAAGTGTTTTGACAGGCTCTTCGTGAACATGATCGCCGCCGGGGAAGTCGGCGGTGTACTGGACATTATTCTCTCTCGTGTCGCCGAGTTCATGGAGAAGTCCCAGCGACTCAAGGCGAAAGTCAAAGGCGCCATGGTCTACCCGATTGTGGTGCTGATGGCTGCATTTATAATCGTGATGGGGCTGATGATATTTATCATCCCAAATTTCGCCGCCGTACTGACCGACATGTCCGACGGCGAGGCGAAACTGCCGAAGCTTACGCAGACCCTGCTCAACATCAGCAACTGGCTTACGGACAAAAAAGGCTTAAACGCCGGCATAGTCGTGGTGATGCCGTTTATCTTCATCGGGATCATGCGCCTGATCAAGCAATTCAGGGCGGGTAGATATGCAGACGACTGGATCAAGCTCAGAATACCCGTGCTCAAGCAGCTTGTTTACAAGACCGCTGTCGCACGATGGACGCGGACATTGGCGACGCTTATCAGCGCCGGTGTGCCGATCCTGGAGGCGCTGAACATCACCCGCGAAACGTCGGGCAATGAGATATACGCTAACATGTTGGGCAAGGTGCACAATGCCATCCGGCAGGGCGACACGTTTGCAAATCCGCTGCGACAGTCCAAGACGGTTGACGCCCTTGTGGTCAACATGGTCGATGTGGGCGAAGAGACCGGCGATATGGACAAGATGCTGGAAAAGATCGCCAACAACTTTGACGAAGAGGCCGACGTTCTCGTGTCGGCATTGATGTCGATGCTGGAGCCGATCATGATTATCATACTCGGCCTGATCGTCGGCACGATTGTCCTGGCGATGTTCCTGCCCATGATCGCGATTATTACCGCTCTTATGTAGAGAGCGAAAATTCGGATAGAGAAACAAAATATTGGCAGTTTTTGAAAGGAACGGTTAGATGGAAAAATGGAAATCGATGTCAAAGAAAAGGTCGGCGTTTACGATCGTGGAACTCCTGACGGTGATGGCGGTCATTGCGATACTGATCGGCCTTTTGGTTCCCGCCCTGGCTCTTGTTAAAGATGTCGCCAAGGAACTTCAGCAGAAAGCCCAACTTCACAGTATCGAAGTGGCGATCGACATGTTCGCCGCCAACTCCGGATTCGGTACGTATCCACCGTCCAACGACAACTCGTTGCCGCCGGTGGATCTAAGGGATTCCACGCCATACGGGGGCGCCCAGAAATTAGCTGAGGCCCTGGTGGGCTGGGACCTGTTGGGCTACCACCCCAAGTCGTCGTTCCTCTCTGACGGCAGCGATGGGGCTGCGAATCTGGTCTATGACCCCACAGGCGCCAACGGGCGTCAGAACGTGGAGGAGCGTGAGGGTCCTTTCATTGAACTGGAAAACGCCAATGCCTATATGTTAGGGGACATTTACGCGAATGTCCAGACTTTCGACCCGCAAAATTATGTCTTGTGCGATGTTTTTGCGGAGAAACGTACTCTGGCGGTCAACGCGACAAGCAGGAAGACGGGCATGCCGATCCTCTACTACCGCGCACGAACAGAGAACTTTGACCAGGATTGGGACAGCGCTGTGGTCGGACCGAGTAATCCAGGCGGAATCGAAGACGACATTTACTACTACCGCGACAATGAAAACCTGCTCAATCTGGGTGCGCCCGACGACGGTACCTTGATCCACCCCATTGCCGACGGCGTAGGTACTGACTACCAGGATTTTGAAGATATGATACTGAATGATCAGATTGATCCCACGCTCATCCAGCGTCCTTATCGTGCGGGATCCTATATTCTCATATCGGCCGGCAAGGACGGGCGTTACGGCACGGCTGATGATATAACCAACTTCACGAAGAGTGAGTAGGTTGGGTCGTTGGCGGGTATCTGAATGAGAAAGTTTTACAGCCAATCCGGTTTTACGCTTAGCGAGATGCTTGTCGTTGTTGCGATATTGCTGATCCTCGCCGGCGCGCTTGTGGGTTTCGGCAGGCATCTGAAGCAACAGGCCCGGGCGAATCTCTGTGGGTGCACGATCAGCGTAATAATCGCGGCGATTGAGCAGTACCACGACTGGCATGATGCGTTTCCGGCCCCGGACTTTCCGGTGGACCCGGCCAATGATCCGAGGAGGTTGCCGATAGAGAATCTGTATGCCCAGCTCTATGATCAGCCCAGGTCATGTGCGTTGTGCGAGCAGATAGAGAAATCACAGAAAGGCGATACCGACGGCGACAGGGCATTTGAGTTCCTGGACCCGTGGGGCAAGCCTCTTGATTACCGGTATCAGTTGGGCATGACTTTCCCGGTGGTTGAATCGGGCGGGCCTGATGGTGATTTGACAACCTCCGCAGACAATATCAGCAGCAAGTAATTGCCGGTGGGCCAAGAGTCCACCCTGCCGCTGCTGTATTTAGGCGGAGATGTAAATTAGCCGCCTTTGGCGGAAATTTTTGCCATAAAGTTCAGAGTTCGTAGTTTAGGATTCGTCTACCAACTACGAACTACCAACTCTATGGCTAATACAGATTCCTGTACCATTGAATTAAGGAATATGGAATGATAAGAATAAGACATGTTCGCAGCCGGCCGGCGTTTACGCTGATCGAACTGCTTGTGGTTATCGCCATCATATCCCTGCTCACAGGCCTGCTTGTGCCGGGCATCAAGGTGATTAGAACGGCGGCCAAACGTCTTAAGCAAGCGTCCGTCTTTCATGGTTACAGGACCGGACTCGAGCTTTTCAGCAGAGATTTCAACGACTATCCGGATTCGGAGAGGCTTCCCGGAACCGGCTCGACTAATCTTATCTGCGGCGCTCAGCATCTGGCCGAAGCCATGATGGGCATCGATCAGAAAGGATTCGACCCGAAGAGCAAGTGGTATTCCCCGGGCTATACTACCAATACAGATATCTACGCAAGCGCCACCCGCGGCTCGACGGCCGCTGAGATAGCGGCAAGCGATAATCGTCGCAAGGAGGTTTATGTCGAGCAGAAAGACGACGGGTGTTATGCCCTGGCGGACATTTATTCCGGCGGCAGCATCGCGCCGGTGTACAGCCCTTCGGGTTTCGCCCAGGCAAGGGCGCCGGTGCTGACCGATATTTTCAAGAAGAAACGCATTACACTGACCACCGCAACCGGCGGAACGATCCGGGTCAAGGTCGGAACGCCGGTGCTGTATTTCAAGGCGGACGCAACGACCAAAAACTTCAAGAGTACTCTTCCGTTAGGCAATTACAGAAAGTTCATTTATAACTACGAAGACAACCGTGCGATCATCGAACTGGGAACCGTGCTGGATCAGACGGTCAAACACAAATACGACGAGAGCGAGATTGACAACAACACGTCCAGAAACGGCGTCCAGCTTTTCTATCACAACATAACGGATCCCGGTGTTGACGCATTTGAAAAACCTTACAATCACAATACGTTTATCCTGATGTCGGCGGGCCCGGACGGCGTGTTCGGGACAAAGGATGACGTAACTAATTTCCAATAGAGACGCAGACATGGGCAAGGAGATATTAAGATGAAGACCAAGTCAGGAACGTTGGCGTGCAGTCGCGGGTTTACCTTAGCCGAGCTGCTTACCGCGATGGCAATCATGGCGATTCTGATCGGACTGCTTGTGCCGACCCTAACACTTGTTCAGAAAACCGCACAGAAGGTCAGGCAGAAATCGCAGTTTCACGGCATCGACATCGCGATGGAGAGCTTCCGAACAGATTTCGGAGACTACCCGGATTCATCCTACAAGCCGGGCTTTGATTCCGGCTACTGCGGCGCGCAGAAACTCGCCGAAGCAATCGTCGGCTATGACGGCTTCGGCGTCCATCCGAAGACGGGTTTCAGGTCGGATGGGATGAATGACGTCGACGGCGATAATGTACCCGAACTAATCTATGATGTTGTCAACGGGATAACCGGTTCCAATGGGTATGTCGAAACCGCTGCGGACAATCACAAGGTCAGGAAGGGTCCTTACCTCGAACTCGATTCCGCCAACGCGGTCAAGCTTGACGACTTGTATGCCAATCCGGTCGGAACTACGCCCCTGAACTCGGACACGTATGTCTTAGCGGATATGTTCGGCAAGGTTACCAACCAGACAACGCACAAGAAAACGGGAATGCCGATTCTGTACTATAAGGCCGATGTCGGCGGTATAGATCATGACCCGCCAAGTATGTTCCCCCTGCCCGCGCGAAATGTCTACAATATTCTCGACAACAGTCCGATTTACAAAACAGCCCCGCCCTTTGGCAACACACCCCATCCGATGGCTGCTGCTATTACTGGCGAACCCCTCTTTTACGACCGGACGTGGAATCGGAATTTTCCCGGCCCTCCTCGTCGGCCTTATAAG
>JAGHBX010000066.1 GCA_021160785.1 Planctomycetota bacterium
CAATGTTTATGGAACCCTGATTGAGTTGGACAATGCACCAACCTGGCGAGGTGACGAGGGGAGTACCTATCAAGCCTGGGAGTTTAATGCTTTTCCTAATGATCAAACAGCCATAGCACCAGATGATATCCAGAATGACTTCGGGGGGGCCACGTTAGGCGTTACGGCTGAGGCGGTACTTCAGCCAATATATCAAAATCGCCTTGGCGTATGGAGAGTTAATTCATTGGGTAATATGCATATAGACATCCAGAACACGGACAATACTGGTCTCGATACATGGAAAGAGATTTGGCTGCAGATTATCTATAAGGACCCGGGTGGTGTCGGATCCGACGTATCTATTGTCACCGACCCGCTATTTGCATTTACTCCTGGTGCTTTACAGCGTATGGACCGGGACCCGTTAGCGGACGGTTATTTTCTGGATACCTATAAGATAATCCTTGAGCCGAATCCCCCTGAGGAGAGGATTGAGTTAAGGTCCATTCAGGAGAATGTTTATATTTCTGCGGTAGCCGTGGACACCAAGTGCATTCCTGAGCCGGCATCGATTTGCCTGCTTGGACTTGGCGTTTTGGGTCTGCTGAGGAAACGCAGAGCATAAGTCTCAGTGAAAGTCAGTGCAGGAAATTACAGGGCTGTGAATATCTCACAGCCCTTTTTTTAATGGTGTGTCTGAGTCAGGGCACACTTATGCCCTTTGGGGTATAACAAAAATTCGGTAATATGTTGACAGCCCGGCGTGGTTGGAGTATTATTGGCGGGCAGTGGTTTCAGGGAGAAATTTTAGCCCAAGTCGCTGCAAGGAAGATAATTTGTGAAAGTTGTTGTCGTAATACCGGCTCGTTACGATTCAAGTCGTTTCCGGGGGAAGGTTCTCGCCAAAGACACCGGCAAATACCTCGTTCAGCACACTTATGAGCGGGCATTGTGCGCCAAGACGCCTGAGAAGGTTCTTATCGCCACCGACAGCGCCGATGTGATGGCGGCGTGCAAGGGCTTTGGGGCCGACTGCGTGATGACGTCTGCCGAGCATGTCAGCGGTACGGACCGGATCGCCGAGGCGGTAAAGGACGTCGATGCGGATGTGGTTTTGAACCTGCAGGCGGACGAGCCGGAGATTGACCCGCCCGACATCGATTATCTGGCGGCGCTTCTGTCGGATAATCCGACGGCGGATATGGCGACGTTAGTTGCCGAATTCGACAATGCCGAACAGGTCGCCGATCCGAATATCGTCAAGGCGATTGTGGATAAGGCGGGCAGGGCGATTTACTTTTCGCGGTCGCCGATTCCGTATGATCGCGCGGCAGGGGGTGTGGGTTGTCAGTCGCAGTATCTGCGGCACATGGGGATATATGCGTTTCGCAAGGCGTTTTTGATGACATTTACTTCGCTTGAGCAGGGCAGGCTTGAGAGAATCGAAAAGCTCGAGCAACTTCGAGCGATCGAACACGGTTACACCATCATAACGGGCAAGGTGGGATATGCCTGGGAGGGCATCGACACGCCCGATCAATATGAGGCTTTTGTAAAAAGACAGCGGTAGTTAGGGACAAGGCAGGGATTATGGTTGAGAGCAAGGATTTGTTGGCGAGTGTGAGTGATGTTACTACGGAGACGGAGTATTTCTCGCCGGTGCCGAAGGGGTATAAGAAAGGCAAGGCCCGTTACGTGATCGTCATGGGTACGGTGATGAGCGGGCTGGGCAAGGGGATATTCTCTTCGTCTCTGGCGAAACTGCTGCTGGACAAGGGGCTTAAAGTTGCGCCGATCAAGCTGGAGGGGTATCTCAATATCGATTCCGGGACGCTGAATCCGTTTCGGCACGGAGAAGTGTTTGTGTTGGATGACGGCATGGAATGCGATATGGACCTGGGCACATACGAGCGTATGCTGGATCAGAACCTTAGCCGGGCGAACTTCACAACGAGCGGTCAGGTGTATCAGTCGGTGCTGGACAAGGAAAGGCACGGGGATTACCTGGGTCGTGATGTTCAGATGATACCGCATGTGACCGGCGAGGTGAAACTGAAACTGAGGCGACTGGCGATGGCCAGCGATGCGGATGTGGTTTTTGTGGAGATCGGCGGTACGGTGGGGGACCTGGAAAATGCGTACTATATCGAAGCGATGCGTGAATTAGCGTATGAGGAGGGGCTGGGCAGTTGCTGCTTTGTCGGGCTGACGTATATTCTCGAGCCCAAGACGTTGGGCGAACAGAAGTCCAAGGCCGCGCAGTTGGGCATCAAGCAGATGATGCAGATGGGGGTCCAGCCGGATATTATCGCCTGCCGCGCCGAGAATCCCGTTGGCGAACAGGCCAGGCAGAAGATTAGCGTGTTCAGTAACGTGCCTTTCGAGCGGGTGTTCAGCATGCATGATTCGGCGAGTATCTATACGATTCCTGCGATGCTGCGCGACTGCGGGCTGGATTTTGAGGTGCTGCGGCTGTTGAAGATCGAGGATCGTATCAACCTTCGCCACGAGCGGATCGAATGGGGCAAGTGGTGTGATTTCACGGACAGGATCGGCAAAGAGAAATACGAGGTAACGATCGGAATTACAGGCAAGTATACTTCGGTGCGCGACAGTTACGCGTCGATCCTGCATGCGATAGAACACAGCGGAATCGCGCTGCGGTGCAAGGTGGCGATCAAGTGGATCGAAACGACCGGAGTGGCGGATAAGAATGTCAGCGCGCATTTGCGCGATGTCGACGGGATTATCGTGCCGGGCGGTTTTGGCACGCGCGGAACCGAAGGGAAGATAGCGTGTATCCGGTATGCCAGAGAAAATAACGTGCCCTACCTGGGACTTTGTTTCGGCTTCCAGATGGCGGTGTTGGAATTTGCGCGTAATGTCTGCGGGCTGGGCAAGGCCAACAGTACCGAGATTGAACCGGATTGTTCCGAGCCGGTAATCGATATCCTTCCCGAGCAAAAGAAGATCGAGGGTCTTGGCGGCAACATGCGGTTAGGGGGACGGGATGTCGCGTTGAAGTCCGATACGTTGGCGTGGGAGCTTTTCGGGTGTGCGGATACGGTGCGAATGCGGTTTCGTCATCGATACGAGGTGGACCCCAAATACATTGAGACTCTGACCGACAAGGGGCTTGTTTTTTCGGGCAAGGCGCCGGAGTACCCGATTATGCAGATACTGGAGATTCCTGGGCATCCGTTTTTCATGGGCACGCAGGCGCACCCTTGTTTGACGTCAAGGCCGTTGCGGCCTCAGCCGATGTTTGTGGGGTTCGTGGCGGCGGCGATGCAGCATCATTACCCGGACGAGAAACTCTGCGATTGTGTGGAAGCATCGCGGAAAGTGCGTATCTGACAGCGAGGAGGCGACAAGCAATCGTTACGGCTTAGCAGCTAATTTGTCCTGGAGTTCCTTGATTTTTTCTTTGAGTTGTGCGTTTTCGTTCGTGAGTGTGTTGATCTTTATGTCAGACTCGGCGAGAAGTTTGAGCAGTTTGACCGTGTTCTCGCCATTGAGGTCCTTGTCCTTTATCCGGTCGGCGCGGCACTGCACTACGAGTTGCTTTTGGCGTTCGATCTCTTTATCGCGCAGTTTGAGTTGTTTTTTGAGTTCGATGTTCTCATTTCCGACGAGTCTTGCCTTGCGAAGGGACATGTTGCCGGATTCTTCGCGACATCCCGATAGGCCGATAACAGTGGCTGTGCCGAGAAACAGGAGCACCGTTGCGATTGCGACATTTCTCATGTATGGATTCCTTACTAAACGTTCTAACTGCATTATCCCGTCAGGAACCCTACTATAGCAGCAAATTCATCTTATGTCAAGAGGGCTGGGCAAATGCAATAAAAAAAGGAAAGCTCTGCCGTGGCAGGAGAACCTTCCTTTTCAAGCGAATTCCACCATTTTGCCTTAGTGATTCGCCAGGCCGTTGTTTGGCCTGTCGGCCTTACCGGATTGCGCCGGCAAGGCGAAGTGAACTACTTACTTCTTCTTGGCTTTTTTCTTGGCTTTCTTCTTAGCTTTTTTCTTGGTTTTCTTCTTCGCTACTTTCTTCTTCGCTACTTTCTTCTTAGTTTTTTTCTTGGTAGCTTTCTTCTTAGCTTTTCTTTTTGCCATGTGTAATCACCTCCTTTCGGCGAGTTTAAATGTCAAACATTTACAAACACATTTCCATAAGTTTCTTTAGTATACATGTTTATCGTCAAACGCCAGAAAAATACTTCATATTTTTTTTGTTTGCAAGATATTTTTTGTGATGTAGAAGCAAAGTTCAAAAGCCCAATCAGTGCTTGCGTTTTCATCTTAACAAGAGACAATGAAGCATTGACGAAGAAATACATGTATGTTGCATTTGCATGAAAGTGCCTTTTGGATGCGTTATGCGGCAGTTTGAGGCTATTTCGTTTTTTTGCAGAGTTTTGGATTAATGGGTGTGCGATTTGTGCAGTGATGATATTTTGCTTAGCAGGCAAGCGAATTTGCCTAAGGAAAAAATTTTTCAAAAAGTGCATTTTTTTTTAGTGTATTATAAAATTCTCGTGTGAATCAACAAGTTCCTGTGAGTTGTGTGTGTTTTTAATGAAAGATCGGATCATACTTTTTGGCGGCACATTTGACCCTGTGCATTTGGGTCACACAACTGTTGCGGGTTTTGCGTGTGAACAAATCGGCGCAGATGAAGTTGTTTTTATTCCTGCGAAGCGCTCGCCGCACAAGAATGTTTTTCCTGTTGCATCCGGCGCTTGTCGTGTCGAGATGCTGATGCTTGCAGTTGCCGGCAATGCGAAATTCAGTGTCAGTTCGTGCGAGTTGGAAAGGCCGGACCCGAGTTACACTTTTGAGACGGTGAGTATGTTTGCGGGGCGGTACGGTCCGAAAGCGCAGTTATATTGGCTTGTGGGCACCGATGCCGTGGGTGATCTTTGTCGGTGGCATCGCGTCGAGCGTGTGCTTGATATATGCAACCTGTGCGTGATGTACCGTGCGGGGTATCCCGAGCCGGATTTTTCCCGGTTGTCGTGCCTGGGCGCCGAGCGGGTTGAGAAACTGAGCAAAAACGCTATTGCGACGCCGCTTGTGGATATCAGCAGTACGGAAATAAGACGCAAGTTCGCCGCCGCCGAGGATGTTACCGGACTTCTGAGCCCGGCGGTGTTGGATTATATCGAAAAAAACGGCTTGTATCGGTAAAAAACCAATTTACCCCTGCTTTCGGGGCGGTTTTTGATTGACAACTGAGGTATGAAAACTATAATAGATAGCAGGGAAATTCATGTTCCCGCCAGTGAGGTTCGGTATATGTTTGTCCCGCCGCGGGTGTGGAGGGGTGTGTTGTCCGGAAAAGACTGATTTGTGGAGTTTTCTATGTTGGGAAAAAAGGGTGTTTTTGTGTTCCTGGCGGTCGTGTTTTTGGTGTCTGGGGTGGGTTTTTGCCAGAGCGTGGAGGACAACTGGGACGATTTTCTGCATTATACGGCGATCGGACGGCTGGATCTTGCAGTCGGTTTTGCGCAGGCGATTATCGACAGTGAGCCGGACCCGCTTGAGGTTCTGTCATTGAGCGAGTCGAACCCCAACGGTTATCGCATATTGCTGAAAATGCATGCCGCGAGCGAAGAACTGAAAGAAGTAAGCGACAAGATACTGGGTATCATCGAGCAGGGTCGTTTTATTCGTCGCACGGATCCAAAGATTATCATCCAGGAGATCAAGCGTCTGAGTACGACGATACGCGGTCGCATCGCCGCCGAGCAGCGTCTGAAGAACGCCGGCGATTACGCCATACCGTATATGCTCAGTGCGATGGCCGATCCGACTCGGAAAAATGAATTCGCCAATATCACGGGCGCATTGCCAAAGGTCGGTCGGGCGGCGATTCGGCCTCTTGTGGCGGCTCTTCAGATGGACAATGTGGGCGTCAAGGGCGAAGTGATCAAGGCGTTGGGTGCGATCGGTTATGCCGAGTCGCTGGGCTACCTCAAGTATGTCGTGGAAAACGATGAATCGGATATCCTGCGGCAGTTGGCGGGCAAGGCGATAGAGAAGATTGACGCCTCTGCGGCGAAGGCGCCGGCAGCCATACTCTTGTTCACCCTGGGTGAGAACTATTACGATCACGCCGAATCGGTTGGCGCTGCGGCGGACTACGACACCGCCAACATCTGGTTCTGGGATGCAGACGCCCGCGGGCTTGTGCGTCAGGAAGTTGACAAGAGGTACTTCAATGAATTGATGGCGATGCGGTCCTGCGAATGGGCGCTCAAGGCGAACGCCGATACGTCCAGCGCCATATCGCTTTGGCTGGCGGCGTTTTTCAAGGCCGAAGCGTCCGGTCTGGCTCAGCCTGCTTATTTCGGCGAGGGTCATGCCGACGCGATGACGTATGCAACCACGGCAGGTCCCGAGTATCTTCACGAAGGTCTCGAACGGGCGTTGGGCGATAAGGATGCCTATGTGTCGTTAGGTCTTGTCGAGGCGCTGGCGGCTAATGCCGGCGAGCAGTCGCTTCTGTATCGGATTGGAACTCAGCAGCCGCTTGCTGCGGCGTTGAGTTTTGAAGACCGAATGGTTCGATACAGTGCCGGTATCGCAATCGGCCAGGCCGGTCCGAATGCTGACTTTGTGGGCAGCAAGTTGATCATCGGTAACCTGGCCGAGGCGATCGGCGAGGACGGAACCGGCGAATTAGGCAAGGAACTGGCCGATGTCTACGCGTTGCGGGCGGTTAGCGTAATGCTCAAACTCGTGCAGACGCGGAACCATGTGGTGGACGTATCGCAGGCCCGTGACGCCCTGATCAAGGCTACTGCCGACAGCCGCAGCGAGATGCAGGTTCTTTCGGCTGAGGTTCTTGCCAGACTCTCGAGCCCGGATGCACAGCGTGCGATAGCCGACGCGGCGATTGTGGAGAGCAACAGTCATGCGGTTCGCGTGGCGGTGTTTGGTTCGCTTGCGATATCGGCGAAGCTCAACGCAAGGCAGTTGACCGAAGCGCAGGTGGATGCGATATATGGCTTGATCAGTTCCGATGCGACGGATCCGGAGTTGCGAAGCGCAGCAGCCAGTGCTTACGGCGCATTGAACCTGCCCAGCAAGCGCGTAAAGGATTTGATACTTGACCAGGCCCGGAGGTAAGGCGGTCTGGAGTGAGGTTTTGCACTGCGGCAGAGTGGATTTCAACGTCGACTCAGACCGTAAGTGACGTAGCAGATGGATGACGAATGGAGTCGGAAGCGCAATTGACTGACATGGACGAAAAAAAACGCGACACTAATACCGTCCGAAGCAGTCTCAAATGGATGGGCGCCGGGATTGAGTTCTGCGGGGTGGTCTCGGTTTTTGCCTTTTTCGGATATTTGCTCGATGCGCATTTTCACACAAGCCCGTGGCTGCTTTTGACGGGTTTTTTTATTGGTTTCATCGGGATGACCTATCTGTTTTACAAGGAATCGAAGAAGTAAACGCGGGCTGATTACATTCACTGCAAGGGAAGGCACAGATGCTTGAGATGACGACAAGGATGCTGGCGCAGATGGATCCTCTCGAACACGTTGTCGCCAGGGAGTTGTTTCATTTTGAAGTGTTCGGGTACCCTGTTGTATTCAGCAACCACATGTTTATGGTCAGCGTTGTGACGATTCTGCTGATGATTCTGTTGCCTTTAAGCGTTCGGGGCGGTGGTCTTGCAAGGCGGGGGTTCGGCAATCTGATCGAGACGGTTTGTGTGTTTATCCGCGAGGATGTCGCCCGGCCTTTCTTAGGCGACCGGACGGACAGCTATATCGGTTATGTCTGGACGGTCTTCTTTTTCATTCTTGCTTTGAATCTTTTTGGTATGATTCCCACCCGCCAGATAATCTATCTTTTGACCGGCAGGGAGAATAATCTTGGGGGTGCGGCGACGGCGAATATCTGGATTGTGGGCGCCTTGTCGCTGATAACATTTCTGTCGATTCATATTTCCGGTATTCGCGAACACGGTTTGTGGGGGTATATCAGGGATTTCGTCCCGAAGGTTCCCTGGCCGATGCGGCCTTTTATTTACTTGATGGAGATTATCGGCGCCCTGGTGAAGCCTTTGTCCTTGACGATCCGGCTTTTTGCGAATATCTTTGCCGGGCACATCCTGATTGCGACGCTGTTTCTGTTTATCGTTATTTTCAGGAACTATGCCGTGGGCGGTCTGACGGTGGCGGCGGTTGTCGCCGCCTCTTTGTTAGAGTTGCTTGTGGCGTTTTTACAGGCTTATATTTTTACGTTTTTGTCGGCGATATTCATTGGTTTTGCTGTTAATCCGGACCATTAGCGGAAGATAGGAAAAGATGTAATCTTTTAGCCATCTGCGGGAAAAACATGAAACCGCCTTCGGCGAAAGCTGTTTTATTCTGGATTCCCGCTTTCGCGGGAATGACAAGGGAATCGCGGGAATGACAAATGTTGTTTTCGCAACAGGAACTAATTGATAAATTGGAGGTTTGCTTGACATGTTGGAATTGATGAGCGGTGTCCTGTTCGCGGGCAGTGTCCTGACCGCGGGCGGCGAAGAGGCTGCGGCTGTATCTCAATGGGGTGCATTGGGCGTCATCGGTGCTACGCTCGGCGCGGGCATTATCGTAGTTGGGGCGGGGCTGGGTATAGGTCGAATCGGGTCGTGCGCCTGCGAGGCGATCGCGCGGCAGCCGGAAGCGGGGCAGCGGATATTTACGAGTATGCTTCTGGCTTCGGCTCTGATCGAGGGCGGTATGCTGCTTGGGCTGATCATCTGTTTCCTTGCTATGTGGCGACTTAGCGCGTAAGGACTAATATCGATGCGGATGCGTGTGTTGTTGATTCTGTTTATGGCCGTCGGTTTGTGCGGTGCTGCGCTTGGCGCAGAGGCCGGGGTCGCCGAAGAGGAACTGAGTCCGTTTTCGGGCAGTCTGGCCGATGCTGCCTGGACGGTGGTGTCCTTTTTTGCTTTGCTGCTTGTGCTCTGGCGGCTGGCGTGGAAACCGGTGCTTGTCGGCTTGACGGCAAGGCAGGAGTTTATCGAAAAGCAGCTTAAAGACGCCGAAGGGACGCATGAAGAGGCTCGGCAGGTCCTTTCGGAATATCAGGACAAGCTTGCCAATGCCGAGCGCGAAGGCAAAGGGATTATCGATGTGCGCCGCAAAGAAGGCGAGAAGGAGGCCGGTCGGATCATAGATGAGGCCGGTAAAGAAGCCGATGCGCTGCGAGTAAGGCTACAGATGGACCTGGAAAGGGCGCGGAAGCAGGCCGAGGCGGAACTGCTGGACGAAGCCGGCGGTATCGTGCTGAAGCTCGGCGAAGAGATTCTCGGTCGCACCCTGCAGGATGAGGACCACGAAAAAATGATTAACCAGGCGATTGAGCGACTCAAAGAGAGTGGTGAGAGTACAGCGGGACAATAGCGGCGACGGTATGAAGTTTTGGCGTATACGATGAGTCAATCGCGAAAATATGTTGTTCGTGAGGTTTACAGCGAGGTGCTTTTTGACCTTGCCGAGCAGGGCGGTGAGATAAACGCCGTGCATGAGGAACTGGTTTGTGTCAGGCAGATTCTCAAACGCGAGCCGGAATTCGCGATGTTGTTAAGTTCGGAGCTGATCAAGTCCCAGGAAAAGGCCGGGATTATTCGCAGGGTATTCGAGGGAAAGCTGTCGGAGCTGACGGTCAATTTCCTGTGTGTGCTGGCGAGGCGCGGCCGGGTCGGATTCCTGAGCGGTATTTCCGAGCGGTATGAGTTGCTGGTCGACGAGTATCACCATCGCAAGGCGGTGGAGGTAACGCTGGCGCGGGAGCCTGATGCCGAGTTGATTGCCAGGCTGAAAGCCGATTTGGGCAAGGCGCTCGACAGCGAAGTGAAGCTCACGGTCAAGGTCGATCCCGCCCTGATCGGCGGCGCCGTGATCCGCAAGGGTGATATGATGATTGACAGTTCGGTCCGATCTTCGCTCGAGCGAACGATGAAGGCGGTTATTGAGACCATGAAGGGACGCCGAAAGGACTATACCGAAGAAGATGGAAATGTTCAATGAAGTTTGACGTAAACGAGATAAGCAGCCTGATCAAGCAGGAGATCAGTCGATACCGAAGCCAGGTGGATGTGGCGCGCGTGGGTCGCGTGCTCGAGGTCGCCGACGGCATTGCGCGCATATACGGGCTGGACAGTGCGATGGCCGGTGAGATGCTGGAATTCGAGGGCGGCGTCATGGGCGAGGTGTTCAACCTGGAGGAGGAAAGTGTCGGTGCGATCATATACGGCGACTACCTCAAGGTGGCGGAGTCGTCAACGGTTCGGTCGTCGGGAACGGTGCTGACGGTGCCTGTGGGCTTTGGATTGACGGGCAGGGTGGTCGATGCGTTGTGTGAGCCGATAGACGGCGGCTCACCCCTGGAGAGCGATACGCGACGATTAGTGGAGTATCCGGCGCCTGGTATCGCGGATCGCCAGCCGGTGAATGAGCCGTTAGCGACGGGTCTCAAGAGCATCGATTCGATGATTCCCATTGGCAGGGGGCAGCGAGAACTCATCATCGGCGACCGCAAGACGGGCAAGACCGCCATCGCCCTTGACACGATCATCAATCAGAAAAATACCGACGTTATCTGCGTCTACGTAGCTATCGGCCAGAAGGAATCGACGGTCGCCGAGGTCGTTCGAACATTGGAGTTGCACGAGGCGATGGCGCATACGATTGTGATCTCTGCGTGTGCGTCGGAATCGGCGGCGATGCAGTTTGTTGCGCCATACGCGGCGACGGCGGTTGCCGAGTACTTCATGTACGAACACGGCAAAGACACGCTTTGCGTATATGACGATCTCAGCAAGCATGCAATCGCTTACCGCGAATTGAGTCTGCTTCTCCGCAGGCCGCCGGGCAGAGAAGCATA
>JAGHBX010000514.1 GCA_021160785.1 Planctomycetota bacterium
CGCCAGGTCCTCGATCGAATAAATATCATGATGCGGAGGCGGCGATATCAGCGTAACGCCTGGCGTCGAATGCCGCATCCTGGCAATCTCTTCGGTCACCTTCAAACCCGGCAACTGCCCGCCCTCGCCGGGCTTGGCGCCTTGGGCCATCTTGATCTGCAGCTCTTTGGCGTGCCCAAGGTAGTTAATCGTAACTCCAAACCGCGCACTTGCAATCTGCTTGATAGCGCAATTCTTCGAGTCCCCGTTGGGCTCCGGCGTATAACGAGACTCCTCCTCGCCCCCCTCGCCCGTATTGCTCATCGCGCCGATGCGATTCATCGCAATCGCCATACACTCATGCGCCTCTTTGCTGATCGAACCGTGGCTCATCGCACCCGTGCAGAACCGCTTGACGATCTCCTCCGCCGGAGTAACCTCACTTATATCAACCGCCTCGCCTTCAACGAACTCGAACAGCCCCCTCAGCGTGCACATCTTCTGCGACTGGTCGTTAACCGCCTCCGAATATGCGGCATACTTTTCGCCGTCATTGGATATCACCGCGTGCTGAAGCAGCGACACGGTCGTCGGATTCCACAAATGCGCCTCGCCGTCATG
Source organism: Planctomycetota bacterium (assembly GCA_021160785.1). GTDB lineage: Bacteria > Planctomycetota > Phycisphaerae > Sedimentisphaerales > Anaerohalosphaeraceae > B28-G16. The sequence goes on from JAGHBX010000514.1 coordinate 601, forward strand.
CCGCCAACTGTACTCGCCCCCGAAGTCCATTTCCAGCGCCCCCGGCGCCCGTTCGGCAAATGCCGCCTTATGACGCACAATCGCCTCTTCGGCAAGCTCACCAAGTCCGATCCCGCCGATACGCGAGGCAACCCCCACAAGATACCTGTCAACTAATTCGCGATTCAAACCGATTGCCTCGAACAGTTGCGCGCCCTGATAACTCCTGAGCGTCGATATCCCCATCTTGCTCATGGTCTTGAGGATGCCCTTCTTAATCGCCGCAATATAATTATCCGTAATCCGCGTCGGATCCATCTCCTGGGGCAGATAACCCTTACGATGCAGATCGTTCAGCGACTCGAACGCCAGATACGGATTCACACCGTTGGCCCCGAACCCGCTCAACAGGCAAAAATGCATCACCTCGCGCGGCTCGCCGCTTTCGATTATCAGACCCGCCTGCGAACGAAGCCCGCGATCCAGCAGGCCGTGATGCAGCGCCGACGTCGCCAGAAGCGACGGGATCGCCGCCATCTTCGCAGACACTTCCCGATCCGTAACAATAATAAGCGATGCCCCCTCCTCGATCGCCTGCTCTGCCGAATCGACCAATTGCTCCAGCGCCCGCTCCAGACTCGCGCCGGCATCGGTTGTATCCGCCTCGAACAACGCCCCGATCGTGGCGACCTTGAAGTCCGCACGATTCACTTTTCGCAGCCGGTCTATATCTTCGTTCGTCAGAATCGGATGAGGCAGTTTCAACTGTCGGCAATGCTGCGGAGTCTCTTCCAGGACATTGAGCTTCCTGCCCGTAAACATCATCAGGCTCATCACCAGCCCCTCGCGCAGCGGATCGATAGGAGGGTTGGTTACCTGGGCGAACAACTGCTTGAAATAATCAAACAACAGCTTCGGCCTGTCCGACAGCACCGCCAGAGGCGTATCGTTGCCCATCGAGCCGACCGGCTCCTGACCGTTGACCGCCATCGGCGTCAGAACCATTCCAAGCTCCTGTCGCGTAAATCCGAAAATCCGCAGCCGCCGGGCAATCGTCTCAGGATCCGTCGTAACCGATTGCGGCGAGTCAAACAGCCCGCGAAGCTCGATGCGATTCTCCTCCAGCCACCGCCGGTAGGGCTTTTGTCTGGCGACTTTGCTCTTGATCTCGTTGTCCGTAATGATCCGCCCCTCGACCGTATCGGCAAGGAACATCCGACCCGGCCGCAGCCGACCCTTCAGACGAATCCGCTCCGGCGGAAACTCGATTACGCCGGCTTCGCTCGCTAACACAGCCAGGCCGTCTTTGGTCACCACATACCGACACGGCCTTAGCCCGTTTCGATCCAACGTCCCACCGACGATCCTGCCGTCGGTAAACACCATCGCCGCCGGCCCGTCCCACGGCTCCATCAGCGACGCATGGTACTCATAAAACGCACGCTTGTCCGTGCTGATGTGATACTTCGGCCCAAACGCTTCCGGAATCATCATCATCATCGCATGAGGCATACTCCGCCCCGAACGCACGAGCAACTCCATGAAATTGTCGAAACTCGCCGAATCGCTCGCTCCCGGCTCCAGAACAGGAGTCAAATCCTGCATGCCCCCGTCGGATGCGGCGCAGGCCATACTCTTCTCGCGGATACGCAGGCTGTTGCGATTGCCGTTGAGCGTATTAATCTCGCCGTTGTGAGCGATCGCCCGAAAAGGCTGAGCCAATCGCCAACTGGGAAACGTATTCGTGCTGTAGCGCTGATGGACAATCGCAAGTGCCGACTTGAAACGCTCATCGCCCAGATCCGGATAGTATGCAAACAACTGCCATGCCATGAACATCCCCTTGTAACAGATCGTTCTGCATGAAAGTGACGTTACATAAAAATCCTCACAACCTTCGCCGAAACGCTCCCTTACCGTCTTCTCTGCACGCTTGCGAGCAAGAAACAGCCGCCATTCGAACGTATCTTCAGCTAATCCGCCGCCGTCCACGAAAATCTGCTTTGTCGAAGGCTCCGAGTTCAACGCGATCTTACCCAGGCAGTCGCTGGAGCACGGCACATCACGCCAACCCAACACCTTCATCCCGTGGTGTGAAATTGCCTCCGCCAGCGCTCCATCGCATTGCCCACGAAGACCGGCGTCTTTCGGCCCGAACACCATCCCCACACCCAAGGCACGCGGTCCGGGAAGAGTCATGCCGAGACCTGCACACTCACCCACAAAAAAATCATGAGGAATCTGACAAAGCATCCCCGCCCCGTCACCGGTAACCTCATCGGCGCCGGCTGCGCCGCGATGGCCAAGGTTTATCAGAATCTGCTTGCCGTATTCGATGATTTGATGATCAGTTGCACCCGATATGTTCACCACGGCGCCAATCCCGCAAGCGTCGTGTTCGTACTGCGGGTCATATAATCCTTGTTTTCCGGGAGTCAAAGCCATAATCACCCGCTAATTGATAAATGCCGCAGGGCATTTAGCCCCGCATACTACAAAACCCGTCCGCCAATGTCAACCGGCAAATCCAATTTCATGCCCGCGACAAGCGTTTTTTGTATACTGCTTACGGTTGCCAATTCCCCTTTGTACGCGGGCAAGTAACAGTAGGGTGGGATTTACCCCACCAAAATCGCGATAGAGTGAACTCTTAACCCACCAGTAACCTTATTACCCCAAAGAGCATACCCAGTCCACACACACACCCGGTTCGGACAAAAAAACTCCTTGAGAAGTGCCTTGCAGGCTCAAAAAAACCCTGTCGGGAAGCGTAAGGCCGCTCCCGACAGGGCCGAAAGAAACAATACAAGATACTCGCGGATTGTTATTTGATGAAAAGCATCTCCGCATAAGTCGGCAGAGGCCAGATATCTGCGTCCACGATCAGTTCCAGCCTGTCGGCAGCCTCTCTGACCTTCTCCATTGGCCCAACCAGGATATTTCGAAAAGCCGCCGCCTGACCGGCGCAGTCTTCTATCGCGCCGCTTTTGGCGACCGCGGCCTCGAGATTCTCAATGCCCGCGCTCAGGTCCGTTATAAGAGCACTGAGTTCCTCTAACATCTTCTTCTGCGTATCCGCTGAAACTCCCGTCGCACTGACCGAGCCGATAATGTCTCCAAGACGCCCGGAGTATCGTGTAGCAGCAGGAAGTATCTGGCGTTTGGCAATACTCAGCATCGTTTTGGCCTCGATATTGACCGTCATGCTGTAGGCCTCAAGAAGGATATCGGTCCGTGCTTCCAGTTCCGTCTCACTGAGTACCTTATGCCTGCCAAACAATGCCACGTTTTCGGCGTCCATGATCGTATTCAATGCTTCCACCGTGGAAACCAGGTTGGGCAAACCACGCTTCTTAGCTTCAACGACCCAGTCGGAGCAGTAGTTATCTCCGTTAAATATGATCCGTGCATGCTCTGTCGCAATCTTCTTCAGCACTTCCTGGGTCGTTGCATTGACATCGCCGCTCTTTTCAAGCTTGTCGGCAATCTCGCACAGCACATCGGCGACAATCGTATTGAGCACAAAAGTCGGACCCGAAGTCGACTGTGTCGAGCCCACCATGCGGAACTCGAACTTGTTGCCCGTAAACGCAAACGGAGACGTCCGGTTACGGTCCGTGCAGTCTTTGGGCAGAGGCGGAAGTGTGGAAATACCCAATTGCAGCTCGCCGCCCTGCCTGGAAGATTTCGCGCCTCCGTCGGCCAATTGCCCGAAAATATCCGTCAACTGGTCACCTAAGAAAATCGACACAATAGCAGGCGGAGCCTCATTGGCGCCGAGACGGTGCTCGTTGCCCGCGTTGGCCACACTTGCCCGAAGCAGCTTGGCGTATTTGTCGACCGCACGCACAACCGCACACAAGAACACCAGAAACACCATGTTGTCATGCGGCGTCAGGCCCGGATCCAGCAGGTTTGTGCCCGTGTCCGTCACCAGAGACCAGTTGTTGTGCTTGCCCGAACCGTTTACGCCCGCAAAGGGCTTTTCATGCAGCAAACACACGAATCCATGCCGAATGGCAACCTTCCGCAGCGTCTCCATCGTCAGTTGGTTGTGGTCCGTGGCGACATTGACCGTCGCAAAAACCGGGGCCAGCTCATACTGCGCAGGAGACACTTCATTGTGCTGTGTCTTGGCGCTAACGCCCAACTTCCACAGTTCAGTGTTCACTTCGTTCATGAAAGAAGCGATACGCTCGTGAAGCGTCCCGAAATAGTGATCGTCCATCTCCTGCCCGCGAGGCGAAGGAGCGCCAAAAAGTGTACGACCGGCCAAAACCAGATCGAGACGCTTCTCATAAAACCTCCGGTCGATCAGGAAATACTCCTGCTCAGGCCCTAATGTCCCCATCACTCGCCGGGCGCTCGTATTGCCAAGTGCTTTGAGAACCCTCATCGCCTGCTTGTTCAGCGCATCCATCGAACGCAGCATCGGCGTCTTCTTGTCCAGCGCCTCGCCAGTATAAGAGCAGAATGCACTCGGGATATACAACGCAATGTTCTTACCGTCTTCCTTAATGAACACCGGCGACGTACAATCCCACGCCGTGTACCCCCGAGCCTCAAAAGTCACACGCAGACCACCAGACGGAAACGACGAAGCATCCGGCTCGCCCTGGATCAATACCTTACCGCTGAATTCCATCAGCGTTCTTCCCTCGGCTGTTGGCGAGATGAAAGAATCGTGCTTCTCCGCCGTGAGGCCCGTCATCGGCTGGAACCAGTGGCAGTAGTGAGTGGCGCCCTTCTCGATCGCCCAGTCCTTCATCGCGTTGGCCAACACGTCAGCCACCGCAGGCGTCAAATCCGCAACACCATCGAGGACTTTCTTAAAAGACTTGTAAATGTTCTTCGGCAAACGCTCCCGCATCACCGCATCACTGAAAACATTCGATCCGAATATCTCCGTTATTGGAACTCTTGCTTCACACATGTCAACTCTCCACTAATGACTCAGAAAACACCAATTATATTGCCTTATTTCTTCCCCTCGCACCCTCGCAGATTCTAACCCCTCACCGGCTCTTGGCAACAACTTTCGCTGTTTATCCCGCATTCTTGCCGTCGAACCCAAACCACGGGGCACATTCTCCTCAATAATAGTAAGCAATACGCGTGCCAGACAAGCGAAAACACGCTAACCTCTTATACCTAAAGGAATTACGGCCACAGGCAGCATTGTCCGCCCCAAGCCGCCCCGCAACATTTCTGTCGTAAAAAAAACATTTGCGACATTATTGTAACATTTACAGGTCCTGCCGTCCCCATATTTAACACCCACGCGGTTATTGGCAAAATCGGCATTTTTTCTTTGATTTTAGCCGAAAAATGCGGGTAGAAAAATTTTTCAGAATTTATGTAAAATATAGTTGACTTGATGTGAGGTTTACCTTACATTAAGTAATGTAAGCTTGACTAAAATTCGATTATAAGGAGATTTCTAAAATGAAACGAATACAAAAAATAGCTATGTTTATTTTCGTAGTTTTCACTTGTGCTCTTATTCTTACTGCTATAGCTATTGCAATCGCCTATGCCAAATTTGGTTTTCCAGGAGCTTGGGGAGGCCTTGGTTTCATGGGCATAACCGGTATTGGTGGGTTGGCTCAACTGGTTTTCAAAAAGGACCCGGAAGAAGTAGAATACGATGAGCGTGACCACTATTTCCAGAAAAGAGCTGCTCTTGCAGGATTTGGGTTGGCTTACCTTGTTGTTGTCATCGTAACAATGGGCCCTTTTATGATTATTGGTCCCAACGCACCAATTACCACAAATTGCCTGCCTCTAATTTGTGGAGCTGCTGGTCTCACAAATTTTTACGCTTGGTCTATTGCAATACTAACCCAATACGGCTGGAGGAACAAAAATCATGAATAAGTATCAGAAAATAGCGAGGTTTACACTGATTATGTTAGGACTGGCGCTCGGACTTAGTATAACAGCCGTGCTTGTCTTGCGTTTTGCTGTGGAAATGTCCTGGCGTGCTTCGATGGCGGGTTTTGCGTTCATTGGGATTATGGGTTTTAGCCGGATTCGCCCATCCCTTTTTAAGAAAGACAGATGCGGCCTTGATGAAAGAGACCTTCTGATTAAGCAAAAGGCAATGGTAGCGGCATATTGGAGCTTTTGGCCTTTGTTTGTGCTGGCCGCAATGCTGCCGGTCTTTGTTTACGGCCCGGATGGTATGGTGTCAGTGCAGTACCTGTGTTGGATGGTATTTGGCGGGATGTATTGGGTTTTGTTAATCTATTCCATTGCAATATTAAACGAATACGGCTGGAGAACTAAAAATGAATAAAACACAAAAAGGTGCGTGGTGCGGTGTATTGATGTCGGTTTTCATATTACTCATTCCTGTCATAAGAATGAACATAGCCGTCCCAATCCCCTCCATGAGAACGGACATAGATAGTACAATTCCTGTCGAAAGAACAAACATATGGGGTACAATCAAAACAGACCCTCTATTGTCCAATCTATTCTTTATTATAATACCAGTTGTCCTTTTGCTCCTGGCATTCTTTTTTATCAATAGAAAGCGAAATAATGCTGAAGCTGAAATCGATGAGCGTGACAGGTTTATTGCTAGAAGAGCTCTTATTGCTACCTTTGTTTCAATCTGCGTCATTCCAATTGTTGCTTGTGCTGTTGCTATTTTCGCCCTTGAACCCCAAGCTACAATTCAGATTAGAATTTTTCCATTAATACTTTATTTTACCTATATTATTTTCATACTAATTTTCTCAGTAGCGATTCTGGTTCAGTACGGCTGGGGAGGGAAAGATGGGAAATAATGAAATCACAAATCAGATACGCCGCCTGCGTTTCGATAATAATGAAATGAGCCAGCAGGACTTAGCTCAAAAGGCCGGATGTACAAGACAAACCATCATTGCTATTGAACAGGGAAAATACAATCCATCTCTTGCACTGGCTTTCAAAATTGCACGCGCTTTCGGCAAAAAGATAGAAGAGGTCTTTCTGTGCAATGGGTGAATTTAAGGGTGTCAGCAACCGTCTCTCTAACAAACCCCAACCAAAAACTCGCTCGGCCCCGAGCAAATACCACCCGACACGTCTCATCATCAATCCAGAAAAAAACAACATCGCCAAAGGCGATTCCACAGCTTTGCACTTTTGATCTTTGACTTTTGACCTGTTCTGTGGTATAATGCGTCGCAGAATTAAGGATAACGCTACACCAAAAACAGGGGGAGTTACAAACCAGTGCCCACGCAACCGTCGCATCAAGTTTCAAGCCAGGAATTTCAAAATCCGCATCCCCCCCGATCTGTCGGGCCGTATTATGCGAAACGAACCAATCTCATCTACCCCCTCGTGTGTCGTATTATCGTGGCGGTGGCACGGAAGCTGTTGAGCATTATGCGTGCGATGCTTTTGACCGGTGAGTTGTTTAATGAGGATATGATTAACAGATGCGATGATTTGACGAATGCAGCGTAAGGGATTTGAGGTTGGCGGGATAATCGAAAGGATCCCGGTACGTGAAAATGCGAGTTTGGCTTTGGCTGAAGATCGCGTCTCAGAGAATGGGAGCTTTCGGCCGTATTGAGTTTGATGTGCCGCTTTTCAAACACAAATTCCCCGGCATCAAGTGAAAGGTGCTCGAATAGGTCATGTACATAGCAATAATCGAAACATTTCTCGCCTCGATCAATCTCCAGAACATTGCCAACTGTAAAAGGCACGCCAGGGAACATGCCCTGGGCATTGGCAATATTCTTGGCGCAGATGTCGAAGCCATGATAGTCCAGAAACCTTGCGATACCGAACCTGTGGATAAAACGATAATCATTGGCCGACCCGCACGCCGGCTCCATGACCGAAATGCCGTCGGCGTGGGCATCTTTCAGGGCATCCTTCCAGATACCCGCAAACGTGTTCATCACGCTGCCATGATTTGACAAGCCCCTCAGACTCCGCTTTGAACCGATCTTCCAACACCACTGACCCCAATGTGCTGAACAGAATTCCATTTTACTTCGGCATGCTTGATGACAGACAACCCCGGGTCAGGCGACTGCGGCGTCGGATTCTGTGTCGGTGCTGTCGAACTGGACGCTGATTTTCTTGCTGACGCCCTGTATCTGCATGGTTACGCCGAAGAGCACATCGGCTATGCTCATCGTACGTTTGGAGTGCGTAATGACCACAAACTGCGACCTCTTCTGGAACTCCTTGACGATCATATTGAATCGCTCATTATTGGCTTCGTCAAGAGCGGCGTCGACCTCGTCAAGTACGCAGAAGGGCGACGGTTTGGTCTTGAAGATTGCAAACAAAAGTGCAATCGCCGTCATCGTTTTCTCTCCACCGCTCAAGAGGCTGATGCTCCGGGTTTCCTTTCCGGGCGGCTTGGCGAGAATCTCGATGCCGCAATCGAGAATGTTGTCGGGGTCCTCCAGGAAGATGTCGGCCTTGCCGCCGCCGAAGAGCTTGCGGAAGATGATCTGGAAGTTAGCTCGCACCTCGTCAAAGGTAACCTGGAATTTCTCCGTGCTATCCTTGTCAATCCGCGCAATCAATTGTTCGAGCTGGGTCTTGCTCATGGTCAGGTCCTCAACCTGCGTCGCCAGGAAATCAAACCGCTGTTCGAGTTCGGCCTGCTCGGCTATCGCGTCGACGTTGACATTGCCCAATCGCTCGATCTTGCCGCGAAGATCGCCGATCTCTTCGCGAATCGCTTCCCAGTCGACATCGGTCTGCTCAAAGTTCTCGTAGGCCTCGGCAATATCGATCTTTAACTCCTCCAGCACCCGCTGGGTCAGGTCTTCGTCGCGAACCGTCAACTGGCTCAGTTCAAGCTGCACCTCGTGCATCTGCTGCTCAACCTCGGTCTGTTCGGCACGCTTCTGCTTGAGCAGGTCCTCGGTCTCGGCCTTTTGCCGGATCATCGTGCGAACCTTCTCGTGCATCTGGATGCTTATCTTCTGCGCCTTTTCCTTCTCCACGAACAGGCTGGAGATACTTGACTCGCTCGCCAGGATTTGCCGCTCGGTCTGCAACATCTGGTCGTCGCAGCCGGAAAGATCCGTCCTCGCCGACTCGATATCCATCCGGCCGTGCTGCAGTTGGCTCTGCAGGCTGGTGATTCTCTGCCGGATGGCCTTTTGCTGTTCGATGATCTGGCCGATCTGCACTTTCAATTCCGTCAGTTCCGCAGTCCGGCTCTGCTGGAGTTGTCCCTTTTCGACGAGCTGAACCTCGAGCTGTTCGATATGGGCGGTGCGCTCGGTGTTGACCTCTTCGAGTTCATCGAGTTTCTGCTTGGATTCATATTCCTTCCGCACAGACTGCGATATCTCTTCTGCCAGCATCTCGATTTCGCCGGCGATGACCGGCTGCTCCTCGGTCAGTCGCTTGATATCCCGGGCGATTACCTGCAGGGCAGATTCGGTATTCACCTTTTCGGTGTTCGCCTCATAAACCGCCGTCCGCAGGTCCTTGCAGAGTTTTCCCAGATGCTCATTCTGCTGGTTGTTCTCGTCAAGCTGTTGTTCAATCGAGCCGATCCGCTCGGACAGTGTCGCTAATTCCAGTTGAAGCTGGTGGATGCGGCTCTTTCTTGAGATAAGCCCCTCGGCGGCGCCGACGGGTCCGAGGTGGATAACATTCCTGCCGTCGAATACCTCACCGCCCGTTGTAACGAAACGGTATGTCCCGCCCGATTGGCTGGACAACTCGATTGCCGCCTCGATCGAATCGACCAGCACCACCCGGCCTAACAGATTCCACGCCAACTGCGCGTATTTGCTGTCGTAGCCGACAAACTCAATCAGCCGTCCCTTGACCGAGGCAAAACCCGACAGGTCGCCGTTATCGACGAGAGGTTCGAGTTTGTCGGTGCATATCACGCCGACACGGCTCTTAAGTTTTTCCTGCAATGCCGAATCCGCCAAGAACGCCCGCGTGCTGTTGACCACTAATGCATCGGTCATGCCCTCCAGCGCCGCCTCAACGGCATCGGCGTATTCGGCATCGACGCTGATCACATCGGCTACTATCCCTTCGATGTAATCGTGCCCGCTCTCGCCGCCCCGGTCGGCTTCGTTGAGTATCTCCCTGACGGCGCCGCTTACGCCCTGTTGCCGCGTCTCCATATCGTCCAGGATTCTCTTCTCGCTCATCAGCCCGCTGCGGTTTTCCTTGGCCGCGACGAGCTGTTCGTTGACCTGAGCCTGCACACTGTCGATCTCGGTCATCTGCTGCCGCTTCCGGTCCAGACTATCGGTCAGTTCGCCGATCACCTTATTGATATCGTCAAGCCTGGCGTTGCGTTGCGCCTTCTTCGCCAGAAGCTCCGTAAGCTGGGCCTGGGCGGCGCTTGCCCGACCGCTCAGCCGGCTCTTTTGACCGTTGAGGCTGTCGCGGTACGTGCCCATGCTCTGAATCTCGTTATGAAGCTGAGCCGTCCGCCGCACAATATCGATGATCCCGGACTTCTCGTCGTCCAGCGTAGCCTGAATCGTACCGCATTCGGCGCTGATTTCGTGGATGAGGCCGTTCAATTCGTCAAGCCGCGTTCCCCTGACAGCATGGATTTCTTCGTTGTCGGCAAGGTCTTCCTGGCACGTCTTCAGTTCGACGCTGAGCAGGCCGTTCTGTTCGCTCAGTCGGCGAATCTGCTCGGCGGCGTTTGCCTTACGCCCCGTCAAATCCTCGAACCGGCTCCGCAGAAAATCGATTCGCTCATACTGCTGTTCAATCTTACTCCGCGCCGAAATCAGCGAATTGTCCCAGCGATTAATCTCGCCTTCGGAACTGATAATGCTGCTGCCCAATTCACTCAGCGTCGCATCGCACCGCGCCACCTCCGACGCCACCGCGCCGAATCTCTCCTCCATCCGCGCAAGCCGCGACTTCTTCTCGCCGCTCTGGGTGATGATCTTGTGATATTCCGCCAACGAATAATTTACCCGCAGTTCCTTTAGACGCTCGCTGTATTTTAGATAATTGCGAGCCTTGCCCGCCTGCAGCTTGATACTGCGAAGCTGCTTTTCGACCTCGCCGACGATATCGGCCAAACGCAGCAGATTCTGCTCGGTGCGATCCAGCTTGCGAAGGGCCTCTTTTTTGTGCGCCTTGAACTTGCTTATTCCGGCTGCCTCCTCGAAGATAGCCCGCCGTTCGACGGTGGATTTCTGCAGCAACTGGTCGATCTGACCCTGCTCGATGATGGAATAGGCGCTGACCCCGACGCCCGTGTCCATGAACAGTTCGCGAATGTCCCTGAGACGGCAGACCTTGTTGTTGATCAGGTACTCGCTTTCGCCGCTTCGGTAGAGGCGCCGGCATATCTCCAACGTACTCTGCTCGATGCCCATGCCCGCCACGTCGGTAAAGACCATGACCACCTCGGCCATACCGCTGGCCTTGCGACTGCTCGAACCGCTGAATATCACGTCCGACATTTGCCCGCTGCGAAGGCTCTTGGGGCTCTGGTTGCCCAGGACCCACTTTATGGCGTCGACAACATTGCTCTTGCCGCAGCCATTTGGACCTACGATCGCCGTAATGGGGCAACTGATGTTGAATTCGGTCTTGTCGGCAAAGCTCTTAAAGCCGTTGAGAACTATCTTGTCAAGCTGCATCACCCGATCTCCATGTTGAAACACATCCCTGTTACTTTCTTCATTCCGTTTCCGATCACATTGTACTGTTGGGGGGCGACACTTCAAACAACATTATCGGTCGTTGAGCCCAATGTTCTCCAGAAATGACCCCGCCGTCGTCATGTTGCCGCCGATAAAATCTGCCTTGATGATACCTATATCGCACATTTTGGAAAGCAGAGGTGCTATATCCGAATACGACACGCCCAGTCCCCGTCGCATCCCAGGTCTCCTTTCGGTATCCGGATCCCCACAAAGCGCCTGGATAATATCGCTCACGTCGCGGCTCGCAAGCAGGGGGCCCACAAGCTTCGGGCGATTGGGAAGTCTGCGCATCACAGAGACGTACTTTTCACCCCGGCGGGCGTTAATGACGATATCCTTGTGCTCCGACTCGACGAAGATGTTATCGCTGCACTGTATCGGATCGCCGAAAAGAACGATGCGTGGCATTCCTTGGCGGGAAACATAAATCGTTTTCGGTCCGCGATTTGTTACATGATCGATAAAGAACTTATTGCCCACAATGGTCCTGGACACCGATACATCCTGGAGTCTGTTAAGTGCTTCATAAGCGGCGAATTTCACCTCGAAGTTGCTGTCATCCAGCAGCCTGGCGAGAGTCGGAATCGCGATGTTGCGTTTGGCGTTCAAACCGATGGCCTTGACCGCCTGCACACGCAGCGACGAGCCGGGATCCCGGGCGAATTGCCCCAATACTGCAACGGCTCTGTCGTCGCCAATGCTCAGCATGCACCTTGCCGCATGGAAGCGAACCATCTCATCCTCCGACGACAACAGCTCCCAGAGCCCTCTGAGCGTCGGCTTGCCTATCGCTTCAAGGGCATGCTCGACGTCGGTCTTATTGCTTGCCGAGACTAATTGGCCGATGAGCATATCGATTCGCTGACTCAGAAGCTGCCCATCACGCGACAGATACAACAGTCTCAGCATGCTGAGAAACTGCTCTCTGCGATTTCTGTACTTTGCCGGGATCGTAAAATCGATCTCACCCGGATTAACCGCCCGTGCGGTTTTTGGGCCAAAACGCCCGTTTATCTGGTTGCGCACCGCCGCCGCCGCTAAGAAACCCGGTTTGTAAAGCCCGATCGCCAGCTTGACGCTTTCCGCGGCCGTCCCCCCCCCAAGGACATAACCGTTTGCACGGTTTTTGTCACCGTTGAGCTTATTGACAAAGACCGGACCTGCCGCTCGTGCAAGTACGGCCGTGTATATGTCAAAACTCACCAGTCTGGACATCTCCTTGAGTTCGGCCGGATACAGCGTCCCGCCGGCAAGAGACGTCGTCTGTGTACTCGAAAACGCCACCACCCGCACGTCGAAACGGTCGCCCTTCAATGCGATCGGCGGGATCGTTCCGTAGATCTCCACCACCGCCGTATTAGGGCTGTCAATGAACCTGTCGGGATTTACCGTCGAATCGTTGCCGATCTCCGTGAGGATGTACTTGGAAAGCACTTTCCGCAGCTTGGGAGGGCATTCACTCGAACCCGTGCCCGGAAGGCCGGCTACGATACCGTAACCCTTCACCACAACCGCCGAATGCTGAAACAACTCACCAAAATCACCAACAGTCGCATCCAGATTAGGCGGCTGCTCAGGCTCAGGCGGTATCACCGTCGGGGCGCACCCACAGACCCCGATCAAAAGCCCAACAGCACAAAATAACACCAATATTCGCTTTGCGGAATAATACATATCAATTAACCTCAAAATCAGAACAGATAAAACGCTGGATAAACCGGACTCTACACCACCCTTATCGACTGATTTCCCCACAAAGAATAGTACGCACCCACCCCAAAGTCAAGCACAAACTATTTAACCCCCAAAAAACACAACAAACCACAACATCTTGTGCTGCGCCACCGACACCTCCCCCCGGCCTTCCCTTCGATATTCGACATTTCTCAGTTCGATATTCTGCGGTTCAATCCCCTCCAACACGTCCGAAAAGCCTGAACAGTCCGACAAAAACACAACCCCGTTCTCGTTCATAGGAGCATAAACAAAACCACGAAGATTATCAAATCACC
>JAGHBX010000116.1 GCA_021160785.1 Planctomycetota bacterium
ACATCCATTTGGTCCCTGCTCGCCTGCCGATAGCGCCGACTCATCAGATTCGGCGGCGGCAAAACCCGTATCTGCCTGCCCCAGTTCCGCCACGCAATCTTAATCGCACACTCGCTGTCCCACCCCGTCCACTCCACATTCTCGCGGTTCGCCGGATCGTAACCCGGCCTGTCCGGCGCCCACCAGTTCCACAAGTCAGGCCGAGCTCCCCACCAGTTCTCCCCGTCTAATTTGATCAGAATCGGCGTATCAGTTTCCTCGGCACACTCCAAAACCCGCTTCAAGAACCGAACTGTCAAATCCTGCCCGGTATTCAAATACGAAACAATACACGACACACCCAACCGCACCTTGCCCGTACGATACTGAGGAAAATGCTGCATAACTTCAAGGAAATCATCGGCCTGCACCGTCTCCGGCCGACCCTGATGCCAACCCGCACCCGGCATATGGTTCAAAACAACATACTGAACCCCATCACCAAATACCCAGCCCGACACCAGAAACAAAACCCCCACCCCAAAGACCATCACCCGCTCAAAGGCAAATCTTAGCATGCCAAAATCCCATCAAACCCAATCAAAAACTTTTAGCCACTGTTGCGAAAAGAAAAAACAGAAGATGTCATCCCCACACACAATGTCATCCCCGCGAAAGCGGGGATCCAGAGTGAATATGCTGGATTCCCGCTTTCGCGGGAATGACAAATGCTGTTTCCGCAACAGATACTATTTTAGGGCCGGGGCAAGGTCATACAGGATGGCGTCCTTCATTGCCCGGCCAGTCGCTATTCTTCGATAATGCCTTTTTCGATCAGGATTTTTTTCTCGATTTCCTCGGTAAGTTCCGGGTTTTCCTTGAGGAATTTCTTTGCGTTTTCGCGGCCTTGGCCGAGTCGGATATCGCCGTAGTTGATCCATGCGCCGCTCTTTTGAACGATCTCGCATTCGACGCCAAGGTCGATGAGGTCGCCTTCGCGACTGATGCCGTTTTGGAAATCAAGGTCGAACTCGGCGGTCCTGAAAGGCGCCGCCACCTTGTTCTTAACGATGCGTGCGCGGACGCGGTTGGCGATCGCCACGCCGGCGGAGTCCTTTATCGTCGCAATTCGCCGCACGTCGATTCTGACGGAACTGTAGAACTTAAGCGCGTTTCCGCCGGGCGTGGTCTCCGGATTGCCGAACATGACGCCGATCTTCATTCGGATCTGATTGATAAAGATCAGACACGTTTTGCTCTTGCTTATTACGCCGGTCAGTTTGCGAAGCGCCTGGCTCATCAGCCGCGCCTGCAGGCCGACGTGGCTCTGGCCCATCTCGCCCTGCAACTCGACGGCCGGGACGAGGGCGGCGACCGAATCGATGACGATGATGTCAACGGCGTTGGATTTGATCAGCATTTCGGTAATATCCAGCGCCTGCTCGCCGGTATCCGGCTGGCTGACTAACATGCTGCTGATATCCACGCCGAGTTTCCTGGCCCAGGTGGTGTCCAGCGCATGTTCGGCGTCGATAAACGCCGCAACGCCGCCCGCCTTCTGGGCGCAGGCGATGGTGTGAAGGGCTACAGTGGTCTTGCCCGAAGACTCAGGTCCGTAGAGTTCACAGACCCTGCCCCGCGGCACACCTTTGCCGCCCAGCGCTATGTCAACAGACAGCGCGCCCGTGCTGATCCCCTCCACCCTGGCGATGTTCGACTCGTCCATCTTCATGATCGAGCCTGCGCCGTACTGTTTTTCGATCTGCGCAATCGCCCGGTCCAGGGCGTTGCTCGATGTGTCTAAGCTTATTTTGACTGCTGTTTTCTTAGTCTTCTTCCTGGTCTTGGCCATACATCATCTCCCTTGAATCAATTGGCTCATCTATTTCATCGAACTTCTGCTCACCAGCGCATAGACCGCACCCGCCGGTGTCAAATCGCTGCTGTACACACAGAGCGAATCTACAAAAATCGTTCCCACGCTGACCGGTTCCCGGCGCCTGAGTACATCTCCAAGCACCTTGCCGGCGTGCGTGTTCTTCACTCGACACAATGTCAGGTGGCCGTGGAACTGCTTTTGGTCCGTCGGCCAGCCCGCATCCGCTAATCGCCCGTCCAGATCCTTTTGCAGCTTTGCAAGGTCGCCCGAATCATTAATGCCGACCCACACAACCCTGGGCGGCCTCCCGAACGAACCGACATTTGCAGCCTCGACGGCAAACCGCTCATGGTCGCCGGCGGTATCGGCGACAATCCTGCAAACCTCGGCAATCTCGGCATCCCTGACTTCACCCAGAAACTTTAGCGTCAGGTGAATGTTCTCAGTCGCTACCCACTTGATGCCGGATTTCCCGAGCTGCGCCTCTTGCTGAAGCTGCTCGGCAAGCTCCTCGATCCTGCTTCGGGCCGCCTCGTCTATATCTATCGCAATAAAACAACGCATCTTGTCAAAACTGAGTCAGTTTCCGCAGTGTATCGAATCGGGTTTCAATATCGTTCATGTCAATCGCCTTGATGCCGTGGATGGAAAAATCACCTATCGCAAACGACGCCGCCACCGTACCGTAAACGATCGCTTCTCTGAGCGAAACCACATC
Source organism: Planctomycetota bacterium (assembly GCA_021160785.1). GTDB lineage: Bacteria > Planctomycetota > Phycisphaerae > Sedimentisphaerales > Anaerohalosphaeraceae > B28-G16. The sequence continues at coordinate 2,577 of JAGHBX010000116.1, forward strand.
CACTCTCTTAGTCCTGGCCAGGTGTCCCATCATCGCGCCTGCAAACGAGTCGCCCGCCCCCGTCGGATCGATCACAACCCCGGTTGGAAAGGCCGGCAGAACAAAGCTGTCGCCGTCGGCGTTGCACATCAACGAGCCGTGCTCGCCTTTCTTGACGATGACAACTCGCGGGCCCATGTCAAGAATAGCATGCGCCGCGGTCGTGAGATTTCGCTGGCCCGTCAGCAGTTTCGCTTCGCCGTCATTTAGAACCAACATATCGATACGGTCAAGCAAAGTCTTGAGATCGTCGCCTGCAGTTACAATCCAGTGGTTCATCGTATCGGCCGCAACAAAATGCGGACCCCGGACCTGGTCAAGCAATTGCATCTGAAGCCCGGGCGCCGTATTGGCCAGAAACACATATTCACTGTCCTCGAACGCCTCCGGCACCGTCGGCGGCGCCTCAGCCAGCACGTTCAAATCCACGCCGTCGGTAATGGCCTCGTTCATATCCCCCTCATAAGAACCCGACCAGCGAAACGTCCTGCTGCCCTTGCGCACCTCCAGCCCGGCCAGGTCAACATTCCTTTCCTTGAAGACATCCGCAAGATCGAACGGGCAGTCGTCCCCCACGACACCCACAAAACGGACCGGACTAAAAAGGCTCGCCGCCATGCTGAAATGCACCGCCGAGCCGCCTATGCAGTCCTCGCTGGTCCCAAACGGCGTCCGTACAGTATCAATCCCTATCGAACCGGTTACCAGTAGTGTCATGTATCAAGTCTCCCTTCAATTCTTTCCGGGCAAATCTTTTTGCCCAAATCCGGCCAAAGTTATATCCACTCGCTTAAGCGTATTGTCCATCCCAAGCAGCTCGACCGAGTCGAATATCGGCGGACTGACAGTTGCCCCGCAGATCGCCACGCGAAGCGGCTGGGCGACCTTGCCAAGGCCCACCTGTTTTTCCTCGGCAAGCGACCGAAGAACATTTTCTATCGACTCCGGCGTAATCTCCTCCAGCGCCGCCAGCCGGTCGCGAACCAGTCGGAGTACAGCCAATCCGTCATGCTTGAGCAGTACCTTGCGCACGGCCTTGTCGTCATATTCGACGGCGTCATTTTCAACGAAAAGGAACCTGCTCTTTCGCTCGATATCGGCAAGCGTTCGGGCGCCTTTATTTACTTCGATCAGCCGCCCAAGCAGCGCGTCGTCGGCATGATCGACCGGAGAGCCGATTTCCCGGAGATAATCCCGAAAACACCCTTTCAACTCCTCAATATCCGCCCTTTGGATATGGTCGGTGTTAAAGGCTAACAGCTTCTTGCGGTCAAAAAGACTGTTGGACTTTGCCATCCGCGAGATGTCGAACGCTTCTATCAGTTCATCGACCTCCATAACCTCGCGGTTGTTGCCCGGATTCCAGCCCAACAGCGCAAGGAAATTCACCATAGTCCGCCGAAGTTAGCCGCCCCTGAAAAAATCCACAACATTTATCTCAGGAAGGAACACACCCAGGGACTTTGCCATCGCATCAATGCTCGGCATGTCGGGTGTACCCTTGCCCGTGACAAAGCGGTCGAACTCCTCCA
>JAGHBX010000618.1 GCA_021160785.1 Planctomycetota bacterium
AGCGATTGCTTTGTCGATGCCTTTGGGATGAGGCTCTCAAAGGCATCGACAAAGCAATCGCCGTCGGACTTGCGCCCGTTAAGATCAACGCGGTAATACTAAAGGGTATCAACGAAGATCAAATCATACCGCTTGTGGGCCTGGCCCAGCGACTTGACGTAATTGTCCGCTTCATCGAGTACTTCCCAACCGACAAGAACACAAGACCCGCCAGCGAATACATCCCCAACAGCCACATCAGAAAAACCGTCGAAAAACGTTTCGGACCGCTCATGAGCCTGGTGGGCGGCAAATCCGCAGGACCCGCCCTGTACTTTAAGCCGGCACAATCCGAAGGCGCCATCGGGTTTATAAGCGGCAGATCATCAATGTTCTGCGCCTCCTGCAACAGATTGAGGCTCACCAGCGATGGCCAAGTAAGGCCCTGCCTCTATTCGGCGCACAGTTATGACATGAAGAATCTGCTCCGAAGCGGCGCCGACGACACACAAATTCTTGAAAAGATCGACCGGATCATCGACCAAAAACGTAATTTCACGAAGACCAACTCCTTCACGGAGGAATTCTCAGTGAGAAATATCGGAGGGTAAAGAGAGTGACCGACCCGCATATGATAGACGTCAGCCAAAAGGACATTACCGTCAGGACCGCCGCGGCGCGCGGCATGATCGTCCTCGGCGCCGAAGCCTTCGAAGTCGTCAGAGACGGCAAATGCAAAAAGGGCGACGTCCTGACAACCGCAAGACTCGCCGCTGTGGGCGCGGCAAAGCAAACACCGCAGATCATTCCGCTCTGCCACCCCATCCTGATTGAAAGCGTTAAAGTCGATTTTGACCTTGACGAAAATGAAGAATCCGTGACGGCGACCGTTACCGTCAAATCGCAGGGCAAAACCGGCGTTGAAATGGAAGCTCTCTGCGGCGCATGCCTGGCATGCCTTACAATATACGACATGCTGAAATACACCGGCAAGGCGATGACCATAAATGAAGTTTATCTTGTTGAAAAAACAGGCGGAAAAAGTGGCGACTACAAAAGGCACAATTAAAGCAATCTCCATCTCAAAGGAAAAGGGCACGCAAAAGATCAACGTGCCCGACGCCGAATTGCGCGTCGATCACGGCATAGTCGGCGATGCGCATGCCGGCGACTGGCATCGTCAGGTCAGCCTGCTGGGCATTGAATCGATACAGAAAATGATCGACAAGGGGGCGCAGGTTGCACCCGGCAACTTCGCCGAGAACATTACCACAGAAGGCATCGGCCTGCATAGTCTGCCCATCGGAACAAAGCTCAAGCTCGGCGAAAGCGTCATTCTGGAAGTAACCCAGCTCGGCAAGAAATGCCACAGCCACTGTGCAATCTACGAACAGATCGGCGACTGCATCATGCCGCGAGAAGGCATATTCGCAAAAGTGCTGTCGCCCGGCCCGATTCAAATCTCCGACACAATCGAGGTGATCGATGATTAAGGCGGCGGTATTAACTATCAGCGACAGTTGCTCGGCGGGAACCCGCCAGGACCAGAGCGGCCCGGCCGTAAAGGACATGCTTATATCGACAAACATCGACGTCGGCGAAATACTCCTCCTGCCCGACGATCAAGACCAAATCGCAGCCAGGCTAAAATCCCTCTGCGACGACACCGACATAGACATCATTATAACCACCGGCGGCACGGGCTTCGGTCCCCGCGACGTTACGCCGGAAGCCACGCTGGACGTCTGCGACCGAATGGCGCCGGGCCTCATGGAGGTGGTACGAGCCGAAAGCTACAAAAAGACGCCTAAGGCCGTTCTGTCGCGAGGTTGTGCAGGCATTCGAAACGGCACACTCATCATAAACCTGCCCGGCAGCGTAAAGGCCGTAACAGAATGCATGCAAATCATCGGCCCCATCCTGCCACACGCCGTAAAAATGATGCAAGGCGGCGGACACGATTAGTTACTGTGCATGTGACAGACAGAAGAATCGCCGAATTTCTATTTGACCTTTCTTCTGCATGTGTTATATTCTGCATGGACATACGGCTGTTCTCCAGGGATACTCACCAAATGACAGCGACGGAATCGATTTTGTGAGGCTGATATGAAAACGCCCAAAACTCCCGCCGGATTCAGAAAGCATCTGAAAAATCACCTGACGGCCATCTGCGTCATCGGCGCCTTCCTCATCGGAATCGGCATGATCAGTTTCGTCGCCGCTGGCTGGGGGCCTGTCCATGCCAAATCACTTAACGCCGAAAGGCCGGCGGAAATCCTCGAGAAGAGTTATTTTAGCACATGGTTGCACCTCAGGGAGATACGGAGATTTGATAAGGTAAAGGACTTTCTCCAGGGGCTAACCGAAGAAGAAAATGTTGTAGCGGTGAAGCAAGCATATAACTGGCTGATTGAGCAGAAACGGCATTCTTCTGATAAAGAATATGAGGCTATGGCATTCCTGGCCATTCGTGATTTTGCTCACAATTATTTCAAAGGCTATCCAAATAGAAACCCGAAGCCTTTCCTGGAAATGATCGAAGATAGTTCCCTGGATAATCTTTTCAGATTGAGGCTGATTAAATATCTTGACAGAGCGTCTGGTGAGGAACGTGCGTATTTTCAAGCTGTGTGCGATAGTTTGATTAAAATGATGAGCAACGCAAATGAGCCGCTGGAATTGCGCCAACAAGCAAAGAGCACAATATCGAGACTGCTTGGCCATCAACGCTATATGGTGCGCATGAGCCAGGATGAATTAAACAGATTAAGCGTAAAGGAATTATTGAGTTTTCCCAAAGAAAAAGTATCTCCGGAAACCCAAAAAAGAATCAAGGTGTTGGCGGATAACTACAATCGCTACTTTTGGGCAGTTTTGTCTTTCACTGCAAGAGACCTGACACTATACGATAGATTGGAATATGGTGTAACGTTATCGATGCAAAAAAAAGAAGGATTTGTAACCGATCCCGTGTTGCTTGAAGCTTTGGACAATACCGTAAAGAAATTAACCTTAAGCAAAGACGAATTCATTGAAGGAGCTAAGCAGGCAAATGAATGGATAAGCAAACAGAAAAGCCAAAATGAGAAAGAACCCGGCGATATTGGCTGGGAAGGGACGGCTGGTTACGCCGCCGGTGGATTTGTACAGTATTACTTCAGGAGATTTCCAGGAGAAAGCCCAAAGCCTTTTTTGGACATGGCAGTTGATAAAAACAATGATGAACATTTCAGGAAAGCCATGCTGAGTATGTTAGGCGACGACGATTTTTATACTTTGAAACAAGCTCACCTTGATACATTCAGCAGCAACCTGATAAGTGTTGCCGGAGATGAAGAAAATTCTATCCTTATAAGAAAAAAGGCCCTCGATTGTTTGCAACGACAATTGGGCGGATTCAAAATTGCAGAAGAAGAAAAAGAACGGTTGCTACGAAAGATAAAGGTAACTCGGGATAAGTATGTACAAACGCTCTTGGGCATGTTGAGTGAATGGGATTTAGAGCCGAGGCTCATGAGGCATGTTTTGAGAGACCTGCATTATTCTTTAAAAGAACCAACCGGATCCGCCCCGCAAATACGAAAGGCTTTGGCGGATTCCGTAAGGAATTATCGCAAGTTCAACGATGAACACTGGAGGCATCTTGCAAGTATCGGACTTAAAACGCTTGATTTGCCGGATGCGAAAGATCTGCTGGAGTCGATGGTTGAAGACATAGATAAGATTATAGCCGTCCAGCAGGAGGGAGACAAGAAACGACGAATAGAATCCGACAGGGAAATTATCAATGTCACATGGTTAGGAAACCTGAGCAAACAAAAGAGAAAGCAATTGGTAATTAACCTCGGTATCGCCGAAGAAGCTTTGGTGGAAGCAAATAGGATTTTAGCAAATCCAAAAGGCGTAGGAAATCGCCTGTATTGGGAAACGAGAGCAAAGAATTTAGAGAGACAACTCAAAGAATTGAAAGAAATCCTGCGAAGAGGTAAGGTTCGATACCTCAAGGGTATTCCTGAACAAGAGCCAAAATCAAAGTCGACCACTTCGGAAACGCAACGCTAATCCGACTCCACATCGAAGACAGAATCTACGAATACTGACCGGAGAAATAATCTACAGAAGAAATTGACACCCCAGCCATGAAAGGATGGCAAAATGAGTAATATGATTGAAATGATATTTGGCCAACTGCTGCACCTGATTCCACAGGTACTGATAGTAATCGGTTGCTTCATCTACATCTTCAAAACTCAGTCTCTTGCCGGCGTCATAGCCCTGATCGGCAGTCTTGGCCGCATCGCTGTCTCAATCGGATCAGGCGCCCTCACAGTCATGACCTATCAGGGGCATATTTCTCACCAAGCCTGGCGCTATTATATTTGGGTCGTCCAGGGCGGCTACCTCATCGCCGGCCTGATGTTCGCTGTCGGCTTCATCGGCATCGCCTTGACGGCAAAACGCAAACAACCGCCACAAACAAACCATGAATACATCACAACCGAACGGTAGCCACTGTCATCCCGAGTCCCGGCGCGCCGGGAATTCATCGGGAAAGGCGATCCCATCCTATCTACAATCTAAAATATACAATCCCAACCCCTGGTTCGCCGCCTGCCCCCTACACCTCGCGATTCTCGATCCGAACCTTGACGTTTTCTCGATAGGCTTCGGTCTGCTCGTCGGGGACATTTTTGCCCATCCGCCGCGCCGCAAGGTACAGCCGCACTGCATAGAACATCACACAGAAGCCGAACAGAAAAAACATCCCCGCTGCAATGAACACAAACACATCCTGCAAGAGGATAACAAGCAGCCCGAACCCCACAAGAAAAAGCCCCGCCATGAAAATCCATGCCGCCACCCCCTTGGTCGCCTGCGAGAGCTGATCTGAATAGAATCTAAAAACCATTCGTTCATCCTTTCGCTAAACGTCTGTCTATACCGCTTACGATCATATATCGATATTAACACCCAATCGTTGTTCTTGCAACAATTTATGATACAGTTGGCGGAAAACTGGTGGCGATTTATCCATTATGGTTTGCTTTGCCGGGATGCGGATGATTTTTGTTATTAGCGGAGGCATCTGTGTTATTCTTACAGCATCGATGAACCATATTTTAGCCCTGGGGCTGTTTACGGTACCCAACCTAATTCACCCCAGGTGGCGCGTTGATAAACTGCCAGATCATCACTATCAGGAACGTAAACCTGCGGCATTCTATACCCGTTGCTGATATTACCGTTTTCGGCCATCTCGACGGTTTCATAGTTCAATTTGTAGTGATCTACATGACCATCGGCAAATCCGTTTACGGAGCCGCCTCCGTGGTTGAATTGGGGGATATTCCACCACATGCTCCTGGTATACCAAATTGCAAAATAGGCGTCGAGATTATATCCGATTGCGTCAACAAACAAGAATCTTTGCGAAGGGCCCTTGATATCAGCAATCTTCTTATATACATCCGGGCCGGGATCATAGCCGATCGAATTAGTGGGTGCTCTGTAATGCTTCCCCCACCATTGCCCGGCCATGCAATAACTTCTTAGTTGCTTCCGATCCGGGTCGGTCGGACAGCGCCATCCTCCGGTATTTTCAATATAATTCCACAATTGACTTTTATGGAGCCCGGTAAATTCGTCACTGCCGTTGCCGTAAACTTGTTCGTGAATATCTAATGCTGTACGCGAAGGGGCACTGGTTTGTCCAACCCAGCCCGCTCGCCAGACACCGTTGTCGTTCCAGGTATTGGTTGAGCTGGGCACGAGACCGTCGTTAGCATCGGCATAAAAAATGGCGGCCATTGCCAGGCTGCGCAAATTGGCGGAACAGCCAATTCTTTTGGCAATATCTTTGGCCCGGCTAAGCGAGGGCAAGAGGATCGACAACAGTAAAGCGATAATTGCGATGACCACCAGTAGTTCGATAAGAGTGAAACCTTTGATGGCATTATTAGTAGTTTTTCTATTCACAATCGCTCCTCATATCTAAAGGCCCGGATAAGCTTGCCCACATAAACATATTCTATACTGACATTTCCCATTTACAAGGATAAAAAGTATATTATTCTCCGTACAGCACCAGTAATCTTACCATATTTACCTTGACCCGCAAACAATTGTGTTTTTGCGCCAAGACTATTTTGTTTTCCGCCGGACCTGTGCCATTGCAGCAAGCACCTCGGCGGCGGTTTGGGTGTCGATGTGGGGTTCAATTGTTGCTTTGTCGGGCGCTTCGTTGCCTGCGTCGGATAAGGCCTGCGGCATTGTCAGGATGTCCAGGCACGCGCGGCGGGCGACTTCGGGCTTTTTGTCTCTGGTCAGCACCAGCAGTGTCTCGGCCGCCTTCGGGGCATAGGCGGCGATTAGAAGTATCGCGCTTCGCCTCATCGTGTCCAGCCGGAACTGGAGCAGCGCGGTAAAATCCGTTTGCTCCAGCCACTGCCCGTAGTCATTCATCGACACGCGGTGTACCGCCAGCACCGCCTTCTCGTCCATCTCACCACCGACCAGATCATCGATCACTCCTAATTGCTTACTGCTCAGTTTATCCTTAGGCTCTGTCATGTCTTTCTCCTCAAAAAAATATATGAATAAAGGTACCATGTACCTTTTTCGTTACTTTTGTTCTATTTTCACAGTTAAATTGAATGTTTAGCGTACTCGGCACATATTGCGGTAATCGCCTGCGCGCGTGCGGGCGCGGAAATTGGCGCTTTATCCTTTTCCGCACCGCCGCCCATCGCATCATTTAGAATTTGCTTCTGTTCGTCGGTCAGGAAAAACACCACCGGATTCAAAAACGCCTTTGCCTTGGCGGCAGTGGCGGGGGGTTGTTTCTCAACGTCCCTTAGCCGCTCAATCGTCTTGCGGCTTTCGGGCAATCTGGCGGCGAGTTGTTTAACATCGAACCGCTCACAAAGCCGCTTGATCAGTGCGGACTTGGCGCCGAGGTCGTCGCGTCCTCTCAGGCGATTGAGCGTGCCCGACAACACAAGCATCTCGTCGTCATCGACCTCCCACTCAACGCAGTCGGCAGAGGTGTATCCCAACTGCCCCAGCGCCTCGACGCGATGGGCGCCGTTAATAATCTCAAAGCACCCTGCCCGCCCGTCATGGCCGCGAACCACTATCGGCTCGTAGTTGCCGGTTCTATCGATATGCGACTTGAGTTTCGCAAACACCGCCCTGGGCATCCGGTTAGGACTCGCCGGATTCGCCACGAGCCGATCAATCCCAATCGCCTGAATCTGTCTGACTGCTTCCATCTTCTTTCTCCTGTCTCAAACACGTAGGGTGGGCTCTTAGTCCACCAGTAACCTCGTCTTTGCCAAACTAACGCCAACGGCAGGGCAAGCCCCGCCCTACGGGCAATCCAAAAAAGGGACCATGTTCCCTTTTTGGGGTCCGTTTGGCGCCAGGTCGATTTGCCTGTCCGGATTGAACCAGATGTAATAAGCGCCTCGCGGCGTAAGCTTACTTAACACAAACCGCGTACGTTCCGGGCCCGGCCGCATGTAGCGCCGCTTGGCGTTGCCCGCAAGAAATCGCCGTATCTGCTCTTCGATAAACGCCTCGGCGATCAGCGGCAGCTTGTCGAGCTTCGCCTGCACGCCCGCCGGATCGATCAGCTCATCGTCTTCGATACCCACGCTGGAAAACGCCTCGGCAAGCTGCACCACACGCGCCGATTCGCCGCCCATATACGCCCGCATCCCCGCACGCTCGAAAAACGGATTCACCGTCCCCATCACCGCCGTCGCTTCGATAATCGGCACGTTCAAAAGCCCCATCGTCTCGCCAACGAGACGACTCGCCAGGCCCAGCCCCCGATACCGCGGATCGATGATGACTCGCGCGATCGTGCGTATATTGCGGTTGATCGCCTGCATCTGCAGCCGGCGATCGCCAAGACCCGTAAACATCCCGCTGGTCGCCACGCTGCGAAGCTCGCTGTTCGGCGCGGGGTTGACATAAACAATTACACCCACCGGATCGGCAAACCGACGCCGCACGACATGACGATCACGCATCGCATAAACCGCCACACACGGCTTACACGGCGCATCGCGATAGTGAAAACAACTAAGCCTGTCGTAATCGGAAATCGTCCCACGCTCGATCTCGAGACGCTCGCTAACTGTGCACGCCCGTTGCTGCATAAGCAACCATCCTTTCATCAATACCGGCTTCGCTTTCGATAGATGATCTCATCGGCGCCGGCAAAATGCTTGATCACAATAACGTCCGGCTGCAGGTCGCAGAGCAGGTCGTCATGGCTGGACGCCAACACAAACATCCTGCTTGTTTCGGTGGCGATCTTTCGAATATTGTGCGAAATCACCGCTGCGGCGATGCGATCCAGCGTCGAACAGAACTCGTCGGCAAAGATCATCCGCTTATCGCCGGCAAGCGCCCGCGCCAGGCGATAGCGATACTTCTGACCGGCACTGAGCATCGCCGGCTCGTTCAAAACCGAAAAAGCGTCGCTCAATCCCGCCCTGGACAGCACCCTTAACGCCGAAAAGAAATCGCCCTCGATGCAGTCAACAAGGCTCTTGTCCGACTCGATCGGAATGTCGCCAAGCCTCAGCCGCTGATCGGGCGGCATCTGTCCGTAAAGCTCGTCCATGAGCACGCTCTTTCCTGCACCGGAAGCGCCGGTGATATAACAGATATCCCCCGCCGCTAATTTGAGCGTACACTCATGACGCCGGCCGCCCTGTCCAAGCCGCTGAACATCCAGCCCGAACATCCGCATTACCGAACGCACCTTCTCCGTCAGCGTCGGCCGATACGAAAACGATTTTGAAATGTGATACGTCTGCATTTGATCCTCCCGACAAAACTTAACTCAGAAAAAAGAAAAGAGCCCTGGCGATTTTTCTTTTCCAAAAACATGTCAAATCGCAATTTTGCAGAACTCATATTAATCATCTTCCGTTTTGAGCCGCCCATCCAAAAGCAGCCGGATTTTCAGCAGGCCGCTGCGAACCCGGTAAATCGTCGTCCGCCTTCTTGCGGCGATTTGCCGCACCGACAGCCCCTCAATGAGACGGTCTTTGGCGATCGCCAGATTCAGCTTCCCCAACACTGCGCGATGCCGAAGGCACGTGATGTACTTGCCGTCAAGCAGCCTGGCGAGGAGCTTGTGAATCCTCCGTGCGACATTGGCTTCGTTTCGCCCGGCAATCCGAGCGATATCGCTGAAGCACGTGCCCTTTTCCAGATACATCAGCACCAGGGCCCTGTCGGCGACGCCCAGGATCTCAGCACGCCTCTGCAGCAGTCGCACCTCCTCCGCCGCCAAGTGCAGGCTCGCCCCGCCCGAAACCGCCGCGTCAGCCGCCCCCCCTTTGTCCCGCAGACCGGCACTCTCCAGATTCAATCGAACCTTGCCCAATACTCCCGCTCTCCAGAATTAGCTAATATAAACTGTAGTCTGTTATATAATAACCTAACCATGCTATAATTATAGCACTTCTCTAACACGATGCAAGTATATTCTGAAACTTTCTTTGGAAATATTGAAAAAAAAATGCCTGTGGCGGGTCAAAAACAGCGTTTTGGGTGAGATTTAGAAAATTCTTATGAAATTAACCAAAGCCGTGTAACATTTTGGCGTCTTGGGCACTCTATATTAATGAAAGTACTGGCTACGAAAGAAGAGTAGCATCATCGCCTCCTCCTAAGCCGGATTCTGTTAAGTCGCACTGATTTATCTGGGATCTGGCTTTTTTTCTGCGCCCCGCCAGTGGCAACCACCGATCTCAGCGAGGCGGATGGTTTGACCTGCGGGATCCTATGCGGCCGCCCAACGGCGACATAAACATGTAACCCTGAAAGGGCGAAACAAGACCGTCGCGATTTTAGGCCCATGAAATTAATTGGACATGGAGTGTCCAGACGACACCCGAGGAAATTACCAGGCGGGCATTCATTGTCCGCCCGATCAGCCCGGCGGCGTAACCTCCGGCGACGAGACCGCAGGTGTTTCCGGGGGGGTGGTCATCTGACGCCAGACGTTGAGCTGACCCAACCATACGGGTCTTGCCTCGGGCGGCTTTATACCCACTAAAGCCTCGACAACCGCCGTCTTTGCCGCGGCATTACCGCCCGCCAGAGCAAGAAACGTGCTTATCTTCGAGACGAACTTATCCTCGACCCCCATATCCGTCTTGGCCAGTCGCGAAGCCATCAGTTGGCTCACTTTGGCGACATCGGCAGTCTGCAAATAAGCGTCAAGCAGCATCAGTTGAAGCTTCTCGCGTTCGACCGGCTCTGTGGCGGCGACAAGCAGTTTATCGCAGTATACGATGACCTTTGCGTAATCACCTCTTTGCCAGTACCAGTCGCGGAGGCTCGTTATCGAGGCCGTCAGGAGATCGGCTTTCTTTTGCCCCTCGGCCTTCTTTTCAGCCATCGCAAGCAACTCGCCGGCATGACCGAACTTATCGGACCCCGCCGCAAGCCTCCTGCCCCATTCCAGAACCTCTCGAGTGTCCTCTCTGACTAATATCTTCCGCATAGCCTGCCACGCAGGATCGGCATCGCCGTTCTTCTCCAGCAGCCCGGACAGCCAGAGGAGTTCTTCAGCACCGCCCAACTCACCCGCTAAGTTGATCACCAGATGACGAATAACCGGGCTGCTGTCGCTGGCAAGAGCGTTTTCCTTAAAGAGGCGAAAAGCTTTAGCCTTGTCAATATTCACAAGCCCAACAGCCGACGCCTGTCGCACGGAGTTGTCGTCCTTGACCGCCAGACCAAGTTCAAAGAACTTGCCGTAAAGCGCCGCCGCATCCTGCTGATAAGCGCCGCGACCGCAAAGCCTGGCCATGACATTCAGAAGTTTGCCCCGAAGAAAGCCGCTCATCCCCTCGGCAACGCCGTATCGTGCGGCAAGCGATTCAAGGTGCTTCTTGGCGTCTTCCTTCGGCAAACCGTTAAGTTCAAGTAGCTTGCCGGTGACCTCGGCGCCTTTGGCGACGGCCTTCGGATCTTTGCTCACAATATACTTCGAGGCCATAGAAAGAGTTTCAGTTCGGATTGATTCATCCAAAGTAACAGGGGAACCCGGCGAGAAGGCGAAGAAACAGGCTTCACCAAGCGCGTCAAAAAGGGCGAGACTCACGTCGGAATAAGTCTCGGTCTTGAGTTGAGCTAAGAGCTTCTCGGCAGGATTAAGAACGCTCATGTTGACCAATGCACCGGCCGTGGCAAGACGGATTTCGCGATCCTTGTCCGATATCAGCGACAGCAGCTTGTCTCGGAATTCCTTGGGACGGGGACCCGTAAACCCGGCAACCTTCCGAACCGCCCACAGCCGAACGGATGTAAGCTCATCAGGCATCTTTTCAACCAACATCTTACCCTTGGCGTCCGGGTCGGATTTCTCATAATCGCGGTCAAGGCCGGCAAGGTACATCTTCTCCCACATGTCCCGTTCGCTCTTGAGCCTGCTCATCTGCTGATGGAGCCCTTCCAGCCGGGCCTTCATAATCTCGTTCGGGCTCTGACGCTGCAGTTGAAGCAGGATGGTCTGTTTATTAGTACCGAGTGGGATCCAGTAAAGGGCGTTGGCGACGGCGGCGGCAACCTCCGGATCGGCGTCGTCGAGCAGATTCACAAGCTCCAATAACGCCTCTTTATCTGGCCAGAGTTTCAAGGCATAAACAATATTAAACCTGACTTGACGACCCAAATCCCTGTTTTTCGCCAGGTTGCCAAGTCTTTCCGCCACTTCGCTGTACTTGAAGACCAGCAATGCATCGGCGGCAAGCCGGGCGTTGGCGCCCGCCTCGTCGATGAGCATGCCGATGAGCGGTTCCAGGAATTCCTTGCGGCTGCGAACGTCATCGGACCAGGATTTGCTTGCGATCAGCCCCCTGCAAACGGCGTGACCGGCCTGTGGATTATCGCGGTTTACCAGAGCCTCTAATAGCACTTCCCATGCTTTATCGTCGCCCCGACGCAGTAATACCACCGCCGCATCCGTCCGGCTTTCCTCAGTCGGACCCTGCATAAGGGTTCCCTTAAAGACACGCAGCTCACGGTCCGCATCCGTCTCTTTCTCACCCGTTGCAACAACGCCCGACCCTTCCGCGGCCATACAATGCGCAGACACCAGCACAAGGGCAAGCATTATCGCACATATTATAGGGCACAGAACCTTCACAAAGACTCCTATCGGAACTGTCGTCTAAAGCAGATTGGGCCAGATCCCCCCTGCTGCCCTCCCAACATTAGCTATTCTATCAGAAAATCCCATCGAGTCAATCAAATACGAGAAATATTATCAAATCTTTCGGTCGCCCCTTCATTTCGCCGACGGACCTTGGCACACCTTCAGGGACCGTCATATATCGACATTTTGACAATCGCTCTGACACTTTTTTGAGACACCGCAAACCAGCCAAAACGAACCATGCCATGATCTGAAATGCCGAAGATGAAACAAAGACCCGACTTATCAGTACAGAAGATAATACATGTGGGCTTTCCGGGAAAAAACCTCTCTGCCCACGCCAAAATGTCAGGCAAAAAAAACTTCGGAAACAGTGCAAAATTTGCAAAAAAAAAGCCGCCTCCGGCGACCCCCTGTACTTATCGGACACATAAGGAAAAGCAATTCCAAAACAAAACACATCCCACACAACACCGGCAATCTTACCGGCCCGCAGAATTGACCTGGCCATAACTCATTGAACTGTTGACAAGCAGGTACGAAGACGGTAGCATAACAGTTTGCTTGTCCAGGGCCCAGCCGGGTCGTGGCTTGGAGTAATCCCACAAAACGCCGAAATGGAGCAGATTTAATGACAAATGTAACACTGATTACCGGGGATGGAATTGGTCCTGAAATCGCCGATGCGGCCAGACGGTGCATTGACGCCACGGGTGCGGAGATTAACTGGGAGACGGCCGAGGCGGGCGTCGATGTGATGAAAAAGCTGGGTACGCCTCTGCCTGAGGCTACTATCGAATCCGTAAGAAAAAACGGCACCGCGCTTAAGGCGCCTATTACGACGCCGGTCGGCACGGGTTTTCGCAGCATTAATGTTTTTCTCAGGCAACAGCTCGACCTGTTCGCCTGCCTGCGACCGTGCAAGAGCTACAAGGGCGTTCGCAGTAAATACGCCGATATCGATCTGGTGTTGGTTCGCGAAAACACCGAGGATTTGTATGCCGGCATCGAGTTCGAGAAGGGTAAAGACGATACGGCCGAACTGATCAACTGGCTCAACGCCCACAGCGATCGCAAGATTGGAAATGACGCCGGCATCAGCATCAAGCCCATTTCTGTGGAAAACACCGACAGGATTGTTCGCTTTGCCTTTGACTACGCCCGCAAGATGGGCAGGCGCAAGGTTACTTCGGTCCATAAAGCCAATATCATGAAGTTCACCGACGGGTTGTGGCTGGACGTCAGCCGACAAGTGGCCAAGGATTTTCCGGACATCGAGTTCGAGGATCGCATCGTCGACAACATGTGTATGCAGCTGATTCAAAAGCCCGAGTTGTACGATGTAATCGTGCTGCCGAATCTTTACGGTGATATTCTAAGCGATCTTTGTGCCGGTCTGGTGGGTGGACTCGGTGTCGCACCGGGCGCCAATATCGGCGTTAAGGGTGCAATTTTCGAGGCCACGCACGGCAGTGCGCCGAAGTATACAGGCCTAAACAAGGTCAATCCGACGGCACTGATCCTCAGTGGCGTGCTGATGCTGGACCACCTTGAAATGAGGACAGAAGCCGAGAAACTCGAAAAGGCCGTCGCCGCCGTGATTGCAGAGGGAAAGGATGTTACTTACGATCTGAAGGATGATCGCGACGACCCGACGGCCGTGGGCACAAGGGAGATGGCCGACGCGATTATCGCTCAAATCAAACGCCTGTGACCAGCCGCCGGCTGGAAGGTTTATGATCTCGTGAATAAAGGAGTGGCTCGTTGGATCAGAACTCCTATCGCAAGCTGATTGCCCGGCGAGGCGGGCGCATGGACAGGCGTCTGCTCAGAGGCCTGTTTCGAGCTGTTTCCGTGCCTTACAGGCTGGCGGTGGCCTTGCGAAACGGCGCTTATAATTTGAGGCTTGTCAGGACGCACATCGCCGATGTGCCCGTGATCAGTGTGGGCAATATCACCACGGGAGGCACTGGCAAGACGCCTCTGGTGGTTTGGCTGTGCAGGCTGTTAGGCGAGAAATCTCTCAAATGCGCCGTCGTGACTCGCGGCTATAAATCGGCAAAAGGGCTGGTGAGCGATGAGCCGGCGATTCTGGCCAGGGCATGCCCCAAAGCCAAGGTGTTAGTCAATGCCGATCGTGTCGCCGCCGCCGGACGGGCGGTTAACGAATTTGCCGCCGAGGTGCTCGTAATGGATGACGGTTTTCAGCACAGGCGGCTGGGGCGGGACCTGGATATTGTGGCGATTGATGCAACGCGTCCCTTCGGTTATGACAGGCTGCTGCCGGCGGGGCTGCTTCGTGAGCCGAAAAAAGCCATCCGCCGCGCCGATGCCGTTGTCATCACCCACTATGACCAGAGCACCGCCACGGACATTGAGCTGCTGGAAAAACAAATCCGCCGGATCAAACCGGACATCGTCATCGCAAAGGCCATCCATCGGCATCGGTGCGCCAGAGGTACGGGCGAGGTCAGCTATGATCTTGACGAACTCAGACAGAAGGCTATTTTTGCTTTCTGCGGCATCGGGAACCCGGAGGCGTTCCTGGATCGACTCAAAGCCCACGGCATGAATATCGTCGGCAGCAGGGTTTACAATGACCACCATAACTATACCGAAGCGGATTTCGCCGAAATCCGCAAACAGGCCCTGTCTCTTGGCGCAGAGATGATATTGTCGACGGAAAAGGACTGGGTCAAAACCGCCCTGGTCGCCGGGAGATTCACCGATATTCTTTTTGCATATCTGGCGGTTGAACTGGAATTTGTCGACGGACGTGATAGAATAGAAGGCCTTATCGACGGCGTTTTGAACAGGTGATACCCTTTAGGGTAAAAATTTCCGGGATGGACTAATGTACAAAGACCTTCTAAAAGCGGTTACGAATCTCGGCTCGCAGCGTGTGCTGCTGGTGGGTGATTTTGTTCTGGACAGTTATGTGTACGGCGACGCCCTGCGCATCAGCCCGGAAGCGCCTGTCCAGGTGCTCAAGGTTGTAGATCGCCGGTACAGTTGCGGCGGAGCGGCCTCGGTTGCCGCCGATGTGGCGGCGCTGGGCGCCAAGTGTTTCTGTGTGGGTGTACTGGGTCGTGATTCAAACGCAGAGCTTTTGCGAAAATTGCTCGACGAAACGGGTGCCGACACATCGGGCCTGATTGAAGTTTCGGATCGTCCGACGACCAGCAAACAGCGACTGATCGGTCTGGCCCAGCACCGGCATAGACAGCAACTGCTGCGGATCGATGAGGAAAACGCCGCTGCGCTGAATCAGCAAACAGCAGACGGCATCCTGAAGTTGTACAATGAACAACTGGAGACGTCCGATGTCGTCTGCCTGCAGGACTACGACAAGGGCGTTCTTTCGGATGATCTTTGTCGTGCGCTGATCAAGCAGGCTAAGGCCAAAGGCAAGACGGTCTTTGTCGATCCGGCTTCGGCCGGCGACTATAGTAAATATAAGGGCGCCTCCGTCATCACGCCGAACCGGCGGGAAACTTCGCGGGTGGTGGGCTTTGATATCGAGACGATTGACGACGCCGCCAAAGCGGCCGATTTTATCGCCGAGAAGTTCAACATCGCCGGCGTGGTGATTACGTTGGACAAGGAAGGCGCCTATCTGCGGACACCGGATGCCGGTGAGCATGTGCCGACAATCCCTCGAAGCGTCTACGATGTCACCGGCGCCGGCGACATGATGCTCGCCACCCTTGCCGTCAGTGTGGCGGCCGGCTGCGATTATATGACAGCGGTTCAGTTGGCCAACATCGCCGGCGGCATTGAAGTCGAGAAATTCGGCGTCGCCACCGTGACCGTCGATGAAATCGTCAACGAACTTATCGCGACACATCGCGGCAAGACGGACAAGATACAGGACGTCGAAACTCTGCTGAAGGAGTTGGAATACCACCGCTATCAAAACGAGGCCATTGTCTTTACCAACGGCTGTTTCGACGTTTTGCATCGGGGGCACATCGAGTACCTGCGGTTCTGCAGAGCCCACGGCGACATCGTCGTATTAGGCCTGAACAGCGACGCGTCGGTACGGCAGATGAAGGGGCCCGACAGGCCCATAAACAATCAACATGACCGCGCCGCGGTGCTTGCGGCGATGGAGACGGTCGATTATATTGTAGTGTTCGACGAGCCTACACCGCTTGAGCTGATCAAGAAAGTAAAGCCCGATGTGCTTGTGAAAGGGCAGGACTGGGCCGAGAAAGGCGTGGTGGGAAGCGAATTTGTCGAATCCTATGGCGGCAAGGTGGCCTTGGCGCCGCTGGTGGAGGGCAAGAGTTCGACGGGTACGATTGAGAAGATGCGGTCTTTGAACCGCAAGGACCGCTGACCCGTAGATATCGCGCGCCGTCAGGGACGGCGCGGCTCCGAAGGCGGATGGTTACTTTGAAGGGAAAAGATCATGGCTAATGTTGCAGTGTTCCTCGATCGCGACGATACAATTATAGAGGATCCCGGCTATATCAACGATCCCGCCCAGATCAAACTGCTGGGCGGTGTGGTCGAATCGCTGAGGCGGCTGCAGAAGATGGGCTTCAAGCTCATTGTGGTAACCAACCAGTCAGCCGTTGCCCGGGGTATTGTCAGCGAAGAAGTGCTCGAACAGATACATGAGCGCCTGCAGAATCTGCTGATCCGCCGGCGCGTTCATCTGGACGGCATCTACTATTGCCCCTACCACCCGGAAGGCGTCATCGCCAAGTATCGCCGTGAAAGCGAATTTCGCAAGCCGGGTTCCGGCATGCTCGCCCAGGCCGCCGAGGATCTGGATATCGACCTTGAACAGTCCTGGATGATCGGCAATTCCTACAGCGATATCACCGCAGGCGCCAACGCCGGCTGCAGGACCATTCTCATCAGTTCGTCGGCAAAGCTTCCGCGTAGAAGCCGCGGCGAGGCCAGGCCCGACAAGACCGCCGCAAATATCAAGGAAGCCGCAAATATCATAAAGATGTTCCAGCGAGAGAATCTGGTGGCGGCGGCGCGAAAAACCGAGGTAGCGGAATCCGTCGCTGAGACCGAGTATGAAGCGCCGGCGCAGTCGTTCGTCGAGGCGCCTGCAGAGGCAGAGCCGCACACCGAAGCGGCAGACGAGAGTCAGGCCGAAGATACTGCTGAAGCGTCCCGGACATCCGCACCGATCGAGGATGAAACCGCCACCGAGGTCAAGACCCAAACACGCAAAGACCGATCTACCGAAATGACACCTGCCAAAGCAACTTCCAGGGCGGTTGCAAAGACCGCAGATGATGGTCGGCGGCTCATGAAGCCTGAGTCAGGCCGCAGGGCCGACGACGCCGAGGAACCGTCCGGCGAAGGCGACTCCGATTCGCCCGACACCCGCGTGGTCATGCAAGAGGTCATGCGCTACCTCAAAAAAATAGACCGCATGAATATGTACGACGAGTTTTCGCTGATGAAGATGCTGACGGGAGTCATTCAGGTCGTCATTGTATTCCTGCTGCTGCTGAGCCTCTGGTTTTTGATAGATCACGAACGCGACGCCACCACCGTGCATACGGTGTTGGGCTATGCCGGCGTGCTGCAGCTTATGGTGATCGCTTTCCATCTGATGCGTGATCGAAAATAACATGACAGCATCCGACGAAAAGATCCTGGTTTGGCTGCCGTCGCCGATGGGTGATGCTATACTGTCGACGCCGGCGCTTCGTGCGCTGCGCAAGGGCCGCTGCGATTGCCATATCACCTTCCTTGCCAACAGAACCGTCCGCGATATTCTTTCGCCGTGCGCCTTCAACGACGCATGGATCGACAGCGAAGACGCCAATGTTATTTCTTTGGGCCTGAAGCTGCGCAAGCGTCGATTTGACACGGTGATTCTGTTCAAGAACTCGTTTTCGGCGGGATTAGGGGCTTTTCTTTGCGGCGCATCAAAACGGACAGGCTATGCACGCGACGGCCGCGGCCTTTTTCTGACGCAGAAGCTAAAGCCCCTTGTCGGCGCCGACGGCCGTTACAAACCCGTCAGCATGATCGATTATTATCTCGAAATCGTCGGCGCTGTCGGCTGCGGGGCCGATGGCAGAGGCACCGAACTTGCCGTCGATGAGGGCGATGTTTTGTCTCTGTCGGGTAAACTTCCCGCGGTGATATCGTCCGATGTGCCGCTTGTGATTCTCGTGCCGGGGGGCGGTTTCGGGCCAAGCAAATTCTGGCTCGCCGAAAGGTTTGCCCGAATTGCCGATCGGCTGGTCGAGACGTACAACGCCATGGTTGCGATTTCCGTCGCCCCGAACAAGATTGAGGAAGCTATTGCGTCCGGAATCTGCGCATCGAGTAATAATACGCTTATCAATCTTGCCGAGAATCCGCTCTCACTCGGCGAACTCAAGGCGCTGTTTGCCGATGCAAAGCTTGTGATCACCAACGATACCGGGCCGCGACACATTGCAACGGCGCTGGGACGCAACACGATTACGTTGTTCGGTCCCAACAATCCCGAATGGACCCGCACGGATTATGCAAACGAAATACAAATATCGAGCCATGCTCCGTGTGCTCCGTGCGATAAGCCCACCTGCAAACAACCGCAGCACTTTTGCATGGAGAATATTACCGTCGAAATGGTCTGGGCGGCCATAGAAAAAACTCTTGGGAACCAGGACCGATGAGCGAACAGAACTTTATAGAGGTCGCTGAAGGTTTCTTGGCCGACAGCGACTATGCGCAGCAGCTTGCCGAAGTCGGTCTGGATTGTATTGATGCGGTTTTTTTGTTCGAAGGCGACAGGAATCTTGCCAAGCCCAATCTTGCAGAGCACCGCACAAGAATTCAATTTACCTTAGGCGCTGCGGGGGGAGTTTATTTTTTGAAGAGGTACGATTCGCCGCCGCCCTTTGGCCAGATTAGAAACTGGCTGGACCATCTCCGGCGGGCGAGCACCGCCGCTTATGACCGACTACCGGTCGGACAAATCAACGCCGCGGGCATAAAAACAGCTAAGGTCATAGCATACGGTGAGCAATGGGACGGCCTTTTCGAGAAGCGAAGCTTTGTTATTACCGAAAAAATTCCAAACGCAGATTCGCTCGAACAGCGGCTGCCGGAATACTTTTACGACAGTTGCCCTTCCGAAAACGTGGACCGGAAACGTCGATTCATTGAGAAACTCGCCGATTTTGCGAGACGATTCCATGAGACGGGGCTTCGGCACAGGGACTTTTATCTCTGCCACCTCTTCATGAGCGCGGGCGAAGAGTTTTACCTCATTGACTTGCAGCGGACGTTTAAGCCGGTCCTTTTCGATAAGAGATTTCGAATCAAGGACATTGCGCAATTGTACTACTCGGCGCCGGGCGATATCATCTCGCGGGCCGACCGCCTTCGTTTCTATCGGCGCTACACCGGCAGGGAAAAACTCACACGCTCCGACAGGTTCTTTATCGGCAGGCTCAAGGCACGGGCGTGGCGGATGGCCGATCACGACATCAGGCACGGCCGGGATGTGCCCTTTGCAATATGACCAGGGGCCTGCTATAATCGGCGGCCATGATCAAAGCGGCGATAATAATCGAGCGGGCGGATGTATCTTTAGGCGGCGCGGAACGGTCCGTGTTCGAGCTTGCCGCCCGGTTGCGCACGGCGGGAGTTGAAGCGACCATGCTCGCCGCCAAGGGCAACACCGATTATCCGGATGTCCGTATCTTGTGCGCCAATCGGCCGGGAAAACGGACGCCTTTCGGGCTGTTTGCGCAGGCGGTAAAGACGCATTTGCGCATCAATCCCTACGATGTAATCCACAGCACGCTTCCGTTTGATTTTGTCGATATTTATCAGCCGCGCGGAGGGAGCTACGCCGAGGCGGTCCTGCGCAATATCGCAAGCTACGACAACATCGGGGTTCGACACTGCAAGGCCGTAACAGCGGTATTTAATTTTCGGCGGCTGGCGCTGCTGAAGGCCGAAAAAAGGCTGTGCACACCGACGGGCAAAACGGTTGTTTGCGCCTTGTCGGATTATGTCAAGGCACAGTTCGTCAAACACTATAACCTTGCCGAAGAGAGAATCGTCGTGATCGGCAACGGTGTCAACACGCAGGTGCAGATAGATGCCGACTCCGCCGAAAAGCTGCGAAGAGAGATATTGGACCGTCTGAATTTTTCCGAAAAGGATGAGTGCGCCTTGTTTCTCTTTGCCGCCAACAACTTCAGGCTCAAAGGCTTGTCGAGTCTGGTAAGGGCTCTTGCGCGTGTGAGCAGCAACACACCGCCAAGGCCTGTCGCCGTCGTCGTTGCCGGA
The DNA here is from genome assembly GCA_021160785.1 of Planctomycetota bacterium. Taxonomy (GTDB): domain Bacteria; phylum Planctomycetota; class Phycisphaerae; order Sedimentisphaerales; family Anaerohalosphaeraceae; genus B28-G16. The sequence continues at coordinate 20,441 of JAGHBX010000618.1, forward strand.
AACGGTCGGTGTGCAGGCTACCGGAGGCTTGCCGAAAAACTTGGGGTCGGCGATAGAATTATATTTATCGGGTCGTTGGAACGCATCCACGAAGCAGTCTCAGTCGTCGATGCGGCCGTGTTGCCGACGTATTACGATCCCTGTTCGAGATTCATTCTGGAAGCTCTCGCACAGGCCAAACCGGTCATCACCACACGGTTCAACGGGGCGGCCGAGCGCATTGTCGACAATCGCCACGGGCGCATCATCGAAGACCCGCGCGATATCGAGTCCCTTGCGCAGGCGTTACAACATCTGGCCGAGCCGCAGAATATGCAAAACGCCGCAGAGGCGATCATAAAGGACAATCTCGCCGAGGAGATTTCCATTGCCAAACACGCCGAAACGATGGTAGAGTTATACAATCGCATTATGGCAGATAAAGGAATCGCTCGATGATATGGGTTTTTCTCATAATTGCCGCGTATTTGCTGGGATCGGTCCCGTTCGGTTTGGTTCTTGCAACCGCCCGGGGTGTTGACCTGCGCAGCGTCGGGTCGGGAAACATCGGCGCGACCAACGTTGCGCGTGCTTTAGGCCGCAACTGGGGTTGTCTGTGTTTTGCACTCGACTGCCTCAAGGGACTCGTACCCATGCTCGTCGCGATGCACTTTGTCGAGGAAGTGACGGTCGGCTCGCTCTGGTTGTGGTTCGGTGTCGGTTATGCGGCGGTCCTTGGGCACGTGTTTCCGCTCTACCTGAAGTTCAAGGGCGGCAAGGGTGTTTCAACCAGCCTTGGGGCGGTAGTCGGACTTTACCCTTACATGACGGTTGCCGGGCTGATCACTTTTGCAATCTGGGGCGCATGCCTGCTCATCTGGCGATACGTCTCGTTAGCCTCCATCGTCGCGGCGGTGGTGTTTCCAATCATATTGACCGCGGCCGTCGTAGTTCTGCCGGACTGGTCGTTTTCGGTGCTTTGGCCACTGTTGGTCATCGCCATGGGCCTTACAGTGCTGGTCCTGATTCGACACGTTGGCAACATCAAGAGGCTCTTGGCAGGATCGGAAAGAAAAATCTTCCAGAAGTAGCGTCTCAGCGCCGGGCGATGCCTTATTCTTTTTTCTTTTCTTCCTTGATCATGTCATCGGTGAGCATTCGTACTTTGTCGTCGGAAATCAGTTCGCCGGTTTCCTTGTTCCACCTGCGTGTGCGGTGGCTCATTCGATGCTCGCCGTGGCAGCCTGTGCAGGTTTTCTTGAGTGTCCCCGCCAGTGCCGCCTTGTGTTTCGTCGTCATTTTGATTCGGCTGCCGTGGCATTTGAGGCACGCGGCATTGATCTTGCTCTCCGGGTACATGATCTCCGGCGGCGTGATATTGTCCTCGTCGCCGCAGTGGGCGTCGGATTCGCCGTGGCAGTCCTCGCAGCCGACATTGGCGCCGGCGTGTGTAACCGACAGCTCTTCTGTTGCAAAATTGATGTGGCAGACATGACAGCGGCTGTTGTCGGCGCCACCGCCGGCTGTTTGGCTAACGTCATCCAGTAGCAGTAGCGGCTCGTCTTTTTCGACCTTTTCCCTGCGCGCCTTGGGCTGACAGGCGGTTGCGACAAACATCAAAACGATCAGCAAAGAAAACACAAATCCAGAGTTTTTCACTTAAACCTCACTCTAAAGATAAAAAATCCAACCCGCCGTTTACGTTAGACGTACTTCCAGTCCTTGAGCCACTCGTAATCGGCGGGCAGCTTCGCCCATGCCTCGTCCATCGCCGCTTCCAGTTGCTTGGCCTCGGTCCTGTCGAGCTTGCGTCGCTCCCGGACGGCCTTAGCCATGTTGTCAACCTGCTGGGCGTTGATCAGACCCGGAATGGGAGCGGCGATCGCCGGATTGCAGAGGATATAGCGAACCGCCATCCGGGCCCGCTTGTTGTCCTCTTCTGCGTGGGGGCTGTCCGGTGAACTGTCGCCCTTGAACAGGGAGGCGCTTGCAAACGGCTTTATGCCGAGCAGACCGACGTCGTGTTTTCTCGCCGCCTCGAAGAGACTGTCTTTGGGCAATTCCTTGCTGGATGCGGTATACGGCGTAACGACGACCTGTATGACATCCGGGTAAGTCTCGATCATCTTCTTGATGTGCGGGCGGTCATGGGTGGAGCAGCCGGTGAAGCGGACCTTACCCTGCTTTCTGGCGGTATCCAGCGCCTTTATCATCTCCTCGACTTCGCCTTCGGTGTGCTGGCCGCTTCGCTCGAGCATGACGATGCGCCACAAGTCGATGTATTCGAGCTTTGCCTGCTTCATGCCCTTGTCGAGCGTCTGGAGCAGAGCCGTTGCCGTGCGGAATTTCTTGTTGCGCATCTCTTCCTGGTACCACGAGAAGGCAAAGAACATCTTGTCGCGTCTGCCGCGAAGCGCCTCGCTGTAGGCCATCACTTCTTCGCGGGTGCAGGCGTCGATCAGGTTGATCCCGACGTCGAGGCAGCGCCCGATGACCTCGCGGCGGTTCTTCCTGAAACCGTCGCTGTCCAGATCGGCGCTTAACCAGCCGCGACCTTTGAATACACCGGGCACCATCTTGTCGATCCGCTTCCAGTGCCCGCCCATACAGACCGCCGATACCCACATGTCGGTCTTGCCCAGCCGACGGTATTCCATGTTCGGGTTATAGCTTCGCGTCTGCTTGATCGCGGCGCTGTCTGCGGCAAGGGTCTTTCCCACCGCGCCGAGGCCGGCGGCAAGTCCGGCTGTCACCATCGTGCTGTCGCGCACAAACTTTCGCCGTGATATCCCGTCTGCACTCATTAAGTTACTCCTTAAAACATAAATCCTGCTGAATAAGCATTTAGTGCTTAGCGGTTCTGGCAAAACCAGCTTTGTCATTTCGAGCGAAGTCGAGAAACCCGCTAAAACAGCTCCGCGAAGCGGTTCCTTTCAAAACACAATGGTTCTTATACGTATTGCCAGTCCTTGAGCCACTGATAATTTGCCGGGAGATTAGCCCACATCTTCTGCGATGCCTCTTCCAATTCGGCCTTTTCGGCAACGTCAAGCTCGCGTCTTTCCTTGACGGCCTTAGCTACGTTATCCACCTGATGCTTGCTGATCAGTCCGGGTATGGGTGCGGTTATCGCCGGGTTGCACAGAATGTATCTCAGCGCCAGCCTCGCCTTGCGGTCGTCTTCTTCTGCGTGAGGGCTGTCCGGAGAACTGTCGCCCTTGAAGAGCGAATTGCTGGCGAATGGCTTGATGCCGAAGACGCCCATGTCGCGTTTCTTGATCGCATCGAAGAGGCTCTCCTTGGGAGCGACCTTGCTCATTGCCGTATACGGAAACAGGATCACCTCCAACTGAGGAAACTCTTCGATCATCATCTTATGCCATCGGTGATCGTGGGAGGAAATTCCGATGTGTCGGGCCTTGCCCTGCTTCTTTGCCTTTTCCAGCGCTTCCACCAGTTCGCACGAGGTGTTGAAGGTGTGCTTGCCGCCCGGCTCAAAACACGTGATCCGCCAGATGTCGGTGTAGTCCTGTCCGCTTTCTTTCATCAGGGCGTCGAAGCTCTCCATGAGTTTCTTTGCCGTGCGGTATTCGGGGTTGCGGGTCTCCTTGCCGCAATAGGACAGCGCCATATACATCTTGTCGCGACGTCCCTTGAGCGCCCGGCTGTAAGCCAACACCTCGTTGCGACAGCACGCATCGATGTAGTTGATGCCCACTTCCATGCACCGGTCCACTATGTCTTTGCGATTCTGATCGAAATCCTGCTCCATCACATTGACGCGCTTCCAGTGCCCGCCCAGACACACCGCCGAGACCATCAGGTTGGTCTTGCCCAGACGGCGGTACTCCATGTCGGGGTTGTAGCAAAGAATCTTCGAGGTGTTAGGGTGTTTGGCGGCAAAGGATTTGGCGCTCATGGCGCCGGCAACGGTTCCCGCCGCTACGATAGAACTCTTCTGCAGAAATGCCCTTCGAGAAAGTTCACTGTCCTTCATTTGCGATCTCCTTTCCATCTAAGGCTTATATAAAGCTGATATGTCGTTTCCCTTGACCGCGCCCGAACCAGGCAAAACCAACCGGGATCGGCGGTGCGATACATATTAACCTGTGCCCGGACGGATTGCAAGCCATTTCCATAGCACTGGGGACCCGCGCATTTTCAGGATGAACCGTATTTCCTGGTGGTTCTTTGGTTTTTTTCAAAAAAAATCACCTGCAATAGTAACCCCTAAAACGGGTATGGCAAAGGGTTTACGGGGGCTTTAGCGACCCCCCCCTCCATTTTACATTTTTTTGCCTATTTTTTTCTTGAAGGGTTAAGAGAATCTGTTATATGCTATATCCTGCATCAGGGGTATGCTGCGTTGAGGAGACAAATACTATTTTGGCGGCATGGGATTAAGGGGATGGAGTCATGGTCAGGTCAATTCTGCGGGCGGGTAAGATTGCCGGCGTTGTTATCGTTGCAATAATCGTTGTCGCAGCCGTTCTGTATTCCGCCGGTGTGCTGAGCATTGCCCAGACACAGTTGCCGCCGCCTGAAACCGCCGGCTCGGCCGAGCCGACGAGCGACGCAACATTGGGTGAGCAGAAGAAGATCGTTACGGCCTGCCTGGTTGGTGATGAGCCGGAGGCGGCGGTTGCGGCGATGGATAAACTGCTTAGCGATTTTGCCGAACATGAGCAACTTCCCAGCGC
>JAGHBX010000619.1 GCA_021160785.1 Planctomycetota bacterium
GTAATCCAATCCCCACCCGCCCTAACTTTTTTTAGGAGATTTCCCACATTGGAGGTGAAAAACATATTACGATTGGGAACCGACGTAACGGTTAATTTTTCGGGATCTACCGTACAGTCGTAATATCCCCAGAGGTGGTTTTCAGACAGCACCATCGCAGACGTATGATCCGGTCGAATCTGCGGTCCCGGATCGACACTCACCGGGTTACCGGAGGAACATGATAATATGAAGAATATCCCTGCAAGGATTAAAGCAAAAAGCGTAATTCTCATAACATACCCCCACGAATCATGTAGATAAGAATATTATATCATCTATACACCAATGGCGCAAACTTAAGACGGAAAGACCAGTGATGATCGTGCATTGCTAAATATTGAAAAAGTGCCTCCTGGAAAATATAATTTTGTTAGCACACAAAATAAAGGAGGCACAAGTGAAATCATACACTGTGCTCTTGGAAATCTGCAAGTTTAAAAGCAAAGTATTTAATTCACCAGCACTAATCACAAGTAAAACAAAAGTCGAAGAGGTCTTGGAAGGTTTCTCGCAACGCGAGCGCATCTATCATGGATGGTCACTTTTTCAGCTTTACATTCATCAAAGCGCAACTGGCATTTCATGCCGAGAAACAGTCGCATGGGGAATTGGCAGCGGAATAATTCCTCCGTGGGCAAGTCCGCATACATCAGCCTACTGCAATTCAAGAAAACGATTGCCGGAAGGTCCGACGAAAAAGATAATGACAAGTGTCGGACGCACAATTGAGCAGGCTGCCGACAAACGCTGCCGTCCGTTCGGTCGGGATGTGATCGTTGTTGACGGGACAAGCGTGCAGTTGCCGGACACCGAGGCGAATCAGTCAGAATATCCTCAACCCAGGCGCCAGAAACCCGGATGCGGTCAGCCCGTAATGTATCTTGTTGCGTTGATGGGGCTCGGCTCAGGCACAATACTCGATGTGGCATGCGGCAGCGGGTCGGGACATGAACGCGCGTTGTTTCGCGAACTATGGCCGTCGTTAAATAAGGGCGACATTGTGATGTGCGACAACGGTTTCTGCTCGTACGGCGAATTTGCGAAACTACTTGAGCGACGCGTGGATCTCGTAATGTGTCAGAGATACAACTCACTTGAAAACAAGGAAACCATCGAGATCGGCAGAGGCGACTACATCGTCATCTGGGAACGCGGGAATCAGAAATTGAAATGGACTGATCGCGACAAACTTTCTGAACACCTGGTTGTGCGCGCCATCGAGTTCACTGCAAAACGGAACGACGGGATGGAAGTGCCGATGATTCTTTTCACGACTCTGCTTGATCGCAAACGTTACCCAAGGAAGAAATTAATTGAGTTGTATACCAGACGGTGGGAGATTGAAGTAAGTTTCGGTGACATCAAGACCGAGATGGGAATGGAACTTCTGAAATGCAAAGCACCTGAACGGTGTAGGTGTGAACTATATATAGGGTTAACAGCTTACAATATAATTCGCGGCGTTATGCTGGATGCCGCACGGAAAGCGGGGTTGCCAGCCAGGCGCATAAGCTTCAAGGGAACAGTACAAAGAATAATAACCTACTTCAATCGTTCGCTCTTCAATGGTGATCCTGAAAGAACATATGAATTATTGCTCAAACATTTAGCTCGTGATAAAATTGTTGAGCGACCGGGCAGATGGGAACCCAGGAAAATCAAACGACGCCCAAAGAATTACGGGCACCTATCTGAACCAAGGAAATCCTTTATCCATGCGACGTTGGAGCCTTAAAAATGCGCCATTGGGGACAACTACCTATTGAATTTGATTAAAGACTATACTACTATTTCCGCATACAAAGAACAGCATGAATCGTAATGCCGGGACTCCTGTATTATGTAACCCAGAGTTAAAGGGGACATCTACCTATTGAATTTTATCAAAGATTCAGGCTGTATCGAGGAGACAGCAAGGGTGACATATAAATCCAATTCAATAGATAGCTGTCCGTTACAGTTCCCTTTTACACTTAGTTTCTACAGGATGTTAAGTAGCCCCTGAGTGAATTCGAGAGACTTCAAAGGGTGTCTATGCTAGCCAGGAAATATGTTTTGAGTTGGGTAATTAAGCTCAGCCAATTAGCTTTTCCAACCCTTCGACATACTTGCCAAAGGGACTGAAAGTTCAAATTGGCTGTCCCTCTGGAATGATTATAGGACATACTTCGAGAATACTAAAGGGGATAAACTACCTAAATAGGGTATACATAACCCCCTACCTGGCGATGTAGGGGTACTGATTTAAGGTATCCCGCTCCTGAACTGCTATAACTGGAATCTCGGATTGCATTTTTGTCCCCGACTCCGCCCCTCCCGCCGCCTACATATTTTGGGAATGTAGGTTGGCGTCGGGATCGTCTGCGGGACGCTTCGCTCTGAACCCCGCAGACTTGGTCGGATCGGCTTTTGGATGCGGTTTCGGGCAGGATAAAATGCCCTCCACCGCGCCGACTGAATGCGCGGGGGGGGTGAATTTGAAATGAATCCGTTTCAGTTAACGGGGTGTCTGAATTGAAATGAGCTTGAAGCTGAAAGTGCGCTTTCCCTACCTACCTGACCAATTTTTTGATTCTTCTTCTGTGATCTTCAACATCTGGCATAATCCTGCATTCATGCGTATACTTCATACCCTATGTCGCATTTAAGCGAAATGGAAGGTAACGGCAAAAAGTCTCCAAACCTGTTAATCCCTCTTGTTATCAGCACATGCTTGGTATCGCTTGTTTATTTCGGAGTAGCAAATTTCCAGCACACCTCTGACGGCCTTATAGCAGCACTCCGAATGAGAGAGACTGAGGTATGGTTCATACATCCAAATCATCCATTTCACCCATTTCTTCCCCAATTGGTTTACCGTTTGATCGGTGGTGTCAGGAGCGGGATCAGCGAGCTTGAATTATTGCAGTTCTGGTCAAACATTGCGGGAGTAATCGGGTGTATTGCGATGA
>JAGHBX010000431.1 GCA_021160785.1 Planctomycetota bacterium
AGCCCAAGGTGCTGCTTCACTTGGAAACTTATTTGCTTTTCCGGTAAACTTAGCATCTCGTCCACCATCTTTACCAGTTGAAAAAACAATAGTTCCCGTTCCTAATATTCTTTCACAAATAAGAGATGATAAGTCTTCGAAATCCTTGTCGTTTAAATTATATAACGGATATTTCTGGCTCATGTCGTTACCTCTATCACCTCCATCGTGTCCCTTCCCATTCTCAGATACTCTTTCTGACCATTATTTCATTACTGGCAAGCTTTGTCAATTCACATCTGTTGGCCATATAATGCCATCCCCCACCACGCGTCAAGCAAAAACAACCCAAATTGCAGCCAAATCCGCCTCTTACCCCTTTTTAGCGTGGAGTTTCGGGTGAATTTAAGGGGGTGAATGTAAGGTGCAGCAACCTTTTTCACATCTTTCCCCAACACAACACCTGTCGCGTCGCAGGCTTCGCCGTAGATGGAACAAAATCCATAATTCTCATTTCTCACCTCGTAATTATCCCGCGCCGCCCCAAAATAGCAAATACTAAACCTGTCCTGAGCGAAGCCGAACGGATCGTAATTTGTCAATCCAAATCCCCCTCTTACCAAAATCCTAAATTCTCCCCTTCGTGCCCATTAGTGAAAATTCGTGGCTTTTTTTCTCCTGGATTCTCTGACAGGATAACAGGATAACTATAAATCAAATCTTTCACTTTTCGCCTTGATTTTTTATCATCTGTTTTCCATCCAGTAATCCTGTCAAAAAAATTCCGCCAACGGCCACGTTTTTTTTGTGCCTTTTGAGCTTTTTCGCGTCTAAAACCCTCATCCCGGCCGATAAAACCTTGATCTTTCGCCTGAAATGTGGTATAATGCACCACGTAATTAGGGACGAAGCTACACCAAAAACAGGGGGAGTTAAAAACCGTGCCCATCCAAAAAATAATCGCACGCCGCAGGCGGGCCTCCAACACATTTAACCCCCGGCACCGTCGGGGCGCCCTCCGCCCACCCAAAAAATGCAAAACGAACCCAATCTCCAACCGGCAAAAATACGAAACGAACCCAATTTCGACCCCGACGAGACCCACTATTCACGATTCACTGCTCACTATTCACTATTTTACGAAACGAACCCAATTTCACCCGCGGCAGACCTGCGGAAGACCAAAAATGCGAAACGAACCCAATTTGCCGCCCCTCGCCGCCCAATATCCTGCTAAGCCCAGCCCACGAAAGGACTTACAGCAAAATCGCCCCCACAGCGGCCAAACAGCAAAGCCCGCCGATCTAAACGATGAACAATGTTCCCTTCGTCGCCTTAAAGGAAAACTGTAATGCAGCAATAAATATCAGAATATGACTTCAATTGTCTTGGCTTTGTCCGGCCCGAGGGTTTTTACTGCCTTGAAGGTCTTCTTCGTTTTTCCTTCGCCGACTTTGATCGTGTAGGTGCCTTTCTTGAAGACCTTGGGTCGGAAGCTGTTGCCGTTGATTCGCAGGGTGTAGACTATCTCATTGCTGGATTCGTCGATTATCTGCACCACGGGGTCGGTTTGGCCTTTGATGACGAGTGTGGGCAGCCAGGCGACCGCCTTTCGGCTGTAGTTGTCGGTTTGGCGGATGGTCATCGGCCAGCCGGGATAGGGTTTGGCAGCCGGGTTGGTGACATCGACGTTTCTCGGCCAGCAGGTCATGGTGATGGTGCGGTCTTTCTTGTTGAACTCAACCACGCCAAAGCCCGCCGCCCGCGTAGTCAGCTTGTCGCCGCTGGCGGGCCTTTTGTCGGGGTTTGCCACGGCCCAGCAGGTGATCTTGTTACCGAATCCGTCGAGGTGCTGTCCGGTATATGGCGGCGCGCCGGGTTTGCGATTCTTTCCGGGCTCCAGCGGGTCCCACCAGCGCAGGTAGAGGTTGGCGATGGAGGGCACGCAGAAGGAATAGATCGAATCGTCCCAGTCATCCGCCCCGTGATGGAGAATAGTCGCCAGATGCTGGTCGCCTGCGATATGCAGGGCAAAGGCCTTTCGTATTGCCCTGATCGCCTTGTTTCTCCCCGTCTGCGGCCAGCCGTTGGAGTCCAGGTCGGCATGCAGACGTCCGCCGATGTTGCCGTGAATGTGGGCGCCGCCGCAGAATATCGTCTGCGAAAGGACGCATTTCATATCGGCGTCGGCCCAGTCGCCCGCCCAGTCGTCGAGGAATGTCAACTGGCGTTTGCCTAAGAGCACGGCGCCGGGCACATCGATCGACTTGGGATCGTAGTCGGGGTTAGTGATATGATCGGGTCGCGGACCTTGTTGTGGGATGAGGCCTTTCGGTCCTGATTTGAACTTGCGGTCCTCAATGATCGCAAAGCTGATGCCGCCTACGTTCATCGACGTATAGTACACACCGATGCCGCGCTGGACGGGAGTTGGGTCGTAAGGGTCCGGCAGGTGGCTGGTCTGGGCGCGTTCGACCTGCTTGACGTAGTCAACCGGTGCATAGTATCCGCCGTCGGGACCTGCGCCTGTGCTGGCCTTCTTCCCGGAGGCGCCCCACAGATTCGCCTGGCCGACATCATGATCGTCGGGGATGGTGATCGTTGGTGTTACAGCGATGATCTCGCCGAAGTCTTCACCGAAGTTGAGCCAGTACTTGAGGTGCTGGGTGTGATTGTAGACCTGGTCGCCTGAGAAGAACAGCAGGTCGGGCTTGATCTTCTTGATGTTTTCGACGATATCGGATTTCGGCAGGTTTCCACCGTGCCCGGCAAGCACGCTGTTGCCCGTGAAAGCCGCCACGGTGATGACATCTTTGCCGACCGGGTCGCGGAGAATCTTGCCCGTAAAGAACGCGCTCTTGCCGTGAGCGACACGATATTCAACTGTCTTGCTCGAATCCCAGTTTTCAACTCTAAACGGCGCAGTCCAGCCGTCCTCGATAACTTTTGTCGCGGCTATCTGTTTCCATTTGCCGCCCTGTTTAATCTCAAGCCGAACGGTCCGCGAGTCGTCGTCGGCCAGAGGATAGAGTTGGGTATTGAGCTTGAGGATATTGTTGTTTACCGTATACAACGCAAAACAGATTTGCTCGTCCTTTGGAACCTGCGGAATATCCTTAGGCGTATACCTGGCCTCGAAGCTCTGCCGCGATTGGGCATTCCTCTTCCTTTGGGCAAACGCATCCAGACTGAGCAAGCTCAGCAAAACGGCAAGTACAAGAATTAATGTTATCTTCTGTCGCATGATCACTCTCTTCCTTTCCTGACAAAACAATATTAACCGGGTTTAAGTATTGACAGGATTTTAGCAGTTTATCCTAAAAAAGTAAACCTGTTTCGCAATAGTTATAATATAGATGAGAAGGTTGAATTTTCAGGATAGCGGCAGTATTATATTGCAAACAGGGCTCTGTGCGGCAACCGGCCGGACGTATTTTGTGGAATCCGGGTAACACTTTAGCCACGTGTGAGACTCATTTGTCATTCCCGCGAAGGCGGGAAACCAGAATAAAACAGCCTCCGCCGAAGGCGGTTTCATGTTTTTTCCACACATGACTAAAATATTACGAATCCCGGCACAAATCGCCTCTATTGAGCCATACACACATATTTGAGAGGGTCTGCGATGCGAATGGCTATGATACTTGTGGTGCTGACTGCAGCAACAGCGGCGGCGGTGCAGGGGCAAATGGATCCCTATGTGCACGATACGGTTGTCGAGCCTGTCCCGGATCTGATTCGGCTGGACATTCCGAAGCAGTTGGGCAATCACCAACTGGCGGAACTGGGATTTGTGGATATCACCGCCTCGCCGTTTCGGGCCGATCCGGGCGGAAACAGGGACTCTACCGACGCTATTCAGCGGGCGGTGGATTTTGCACGCGATCACCAGATGGTCTGTTTCTTTCCGCCGGGCACGTACAAGGTGTCCGACACGATCCGCTGCATCCAGGGATATTATCGTCGCCGGCACGGCAAGGTCAGCGCTGCGCCGAACTTCCCCTGCGTTCTTACAGGCTCACGGAAAGGCCCTGACAGGCCCCGTATAGTCCTTGCCGATGGCGCGCCGGGTTTTGACAACCCCGACAAGCCCAAGCACGTTGTCCACTTCTGGGCCCGCAGCATGGAAGGGCCGGACAAACCGCAGCCGAACATCAGCTTCAATCAGATGTTTATCGGAATCGACATTGTTGTCGGTAAAGGCAATCGGGGCGCTGTCGGAATTCGTCACCGGGCGGCGCAGGGTTCCGGCGTGCAGGATTGCACCATCGACGCGACGGGTGGACTGACGGGTCTGGAAGGCGGCGCAGGCTCGGGAGGAAGTCATGCGGGTATTACCGTGATCGGCGGACAAACAGGGCTTGACCTTCGCCAGACACAGCC
>JAGHBX010000469.1 GCA_021160785.1 Planctomycetota bacterium
ATCTCAGTTTTTCCGGGGCAAAGCTGTGTTTCGGCGGGGCGGAGCGGTTTGAAACGGTGGCTAAGGCGCTGGAAATGGTCGGCGACGATATCGACCTTATCGCGGTGCATGACGCGGTTCGCTGCTGCCTCCGGGAGGACTGGGTGGACGAGGTCATCGCGCAAGCCGCTAAGACGGGCGCGGCGATTTTAGCGTGCCCGGTGGTGGCGACTGTCAAGAAAGTCGTCGACGGCAAAATCACCGAAACCGTTGACCGGACAGGGCTTTATGAAGCGCAGACGCCGCAAGTGTTCGATGCAACGCTGCTGAGAGAGGCCTACAGCGGGCTTGGTAAGATAGATAAGAACACGATCAGCGACGATGCGACCCTGGTGGAGGCGACGGGCAAAGAGGTCGCTATTGTCGAAACAGATCGTTCCAATATCAAGATTACCCGCAAAAGCGACGTCGCCATTGCCGAGGCGATTATCAAGGCCAGGCCCAAACCAACGCTCGGGGGTCCGGTTGGGCCTTATTCGGAGGCACAGTGGTGAGAAAGTTGAAATTTTTATTGCGTGATAAGACTTGACACCGGCGTCAAAAATGTTATCTTTGCCGGGACGGACAGAGAAAGGCCACTGAAATTGAAAGGAGTTCAAAATGGCAAGGAAACTTATCATATCGGCGGGGATGATTTGCCTGGTTTTCATCATCGGTTGCGAGGAGCCGATCAAGGACAGTCCGCGTTACATGGTCGATCCGACAGAGGCGGCAAATGTGATGAGCATGGGCGGTGTGCCGGATGCGACCGAAGTGGATCTTGTAGAGGATCTGATGGCCAAGCGCGCTGAGTTGCGTGTAAGTCTTGAGCGGCTGCATGAGTACTACAATTCGACGGGCAACACGAACAATCGCCGATGGGCGGAACATGAATTGAAGGCGCTGGATCGCGTGCCGCATTATCGTTACCTGATGCCCGGCCAGATCGCTCTTCCGAATGATAATGTGGCGGGCTACCCGATCGCTCAGGCAGACGCCTTGTACCGAGAGGCGGAGAGGCTTTACAGGGAGGCTACCGCTCTGGTGATTTTCACCGATGAGGACAAGTTGCGCGGGGCCCTGAGCAGGTACAATCGAATCATTTCGGAGTTTCCCACCAGCAACAAGATTGATGACGCTGCTTATATGGGGGGTCGGATATATGAGTACTTCAAGGATTGGCAAATCGCTGCGGATTACTATCAGCGATGCTTCCAGTGGAATGAAGTGACGCTTCGACCGGCGCGATTCAGAGCGGCGTACGTCACGGATCAGCGGCTGCATAAGCGCAAAGAGGCGCTTCCGCTTTATCAAATGGCGGTGGAGAAGGAATCCAACTTTACAGCCAATACGGAATTCGCCATGAAGCGCATCATCGAGATGACAAAATCAAATCGCGTTGCCCCAAGTAAGCCCAAAAGCAGTAATATCCCGTCCGAAGGCGGTGTGGATACGTATACGGACAAGTTGGGCGAGATGCCTTAATTTTTCGTAACATTTTAGCCATGTGTAAGTGGCACGGGCATCCTGCCCGTGTATCGCATGAGCCCAATGCCCATGCCCCGGCACACGGCCAGGATGCCCGTGCCACAAGAGGGGCCAACACATGACTAAAATGTCACCAATTTTTCGTATCGAAGAATTTGCAGTATAATGGGAGAATGGGCCTGTTCTGTTGGAGAGCAGGCCCATTTTTTACCGATGTTGAATACTTTTGAAAACAAGGTTGCCGATTTTATCCGGGCCGAGAAGCTCTTCGAGCAGGGCGGCGGCGTTCTTGCGGCGGTATCGGGCGGGGCCGACTCGACATCGCTTGTGCGCCTGCTGCACCGACTCATCCGGCACGGTGCAGTAAAGGCTGAACTTTTGATCGGCCATGTGAATCACAAACTTCGCGGGAAAATGAGCGACGGCGATGAGCGATTCGTCGTCGAGCTGGGCAGCTGGCTGGAGCTCGGAGTATACACGCGGTCGGTGGATGTGCGCGATTATGCCCGGAGCAACAAGGTGTCGATTGAGACGGCGGGGCGACTGCTGCGGCGGGATGCGCTGGCGGAGATGGCGATGGGATGCGATTGTGCGACTATTGTAACCGCACATCACGCCGATGACAACGCCGAGACGGTGATTCATCGCCTGTTGCGGGGGACGGGGTATCGCGGCCTGGGCGGCATTCGGCCGGCCAGGACGCTGCAAAGCACCGCCGGTAAAATGATTTTTGCAAGCCCGCTGCTTTGTGTTACGCGAAGCGAGATTCTTGCTTACTGCAATGAAAACGGTATTTCCTGGCGGCATGACCACACCAATGACGATTACGCGCATACGCGCAATCGTATTCGTCATCTGCTGCTGCCGGCGCTGCGCAAAGAGGAAAACTCCGATCCGACCGCCCAACTCCTGACTCTGTCGCAGACGACCCAAAGGCTGTTTAGTCGTATTGAGCGTGATGTTGACCGTCTCTGCGCCGAGATCATTACAGATAAGGGGCCCAGCCGTGTGGTTATGGACCGGCGTGCCTTTGGACGACTGGGCGATCTGGTCGCCGTTGAACTGACGCGGCAGGTGCTCGTCGAGATCGGGTGCGGTTTGCGGAATCTGACACATGCCCATTACCGTGATGTCCTGCGGTTAGCAAGGGGCAAGTCCGCGCACAAACTGTCGCTGCCCGACGGGACGGTCATATCGGCGGGGCGTGATAGATTGTGCTTCGAGAAGAATCCAGCGGGCGTCCAGGCCGAGCCTGTAACACCGACAAGCAAGTTGCCGGCGATCGGCGGGCGAACGGACTTTGACGGACATGTGATTGAAACGACTTTGCTCGACGCGGCTGCATGCGATGTTGCGGTGTTCAAGGCTCACAAAGATAAC
>JAGHBX010000476.1 GCA_021160785.1 Planctomycetota bacterium
AAACAAGTTGCAGTTTTCGTGGGCGAATACGCTGATTGACCCGACGAGTCTTGAGATGCTGCCAAAGACGCATGCCGACAAGATTGAGATTGCGAATTTGACGTACCCGCCGCGGGTGAAGAACCTGGGATTGTGGAATATTAACAGCGAAGTTAGCGGCAAGGTCCCGGTGGAGATTACATACCTGACCAGCGGCCTTTCGTGGCGGGCGTTTTATATGGGGACGCTTACCGAAGATGAAAAAACGATGCGTCTTCAGGGCTATGTTGTGGTAAGCAACAACAGCGGCGAGGAGTATGAAAACGCGCAGACCCGGCTGATCGTCGGCAAGGTTCATCTCCTGGATGAGATCGCCAGACTCGCACAACGGCAATATCCGTACGAACGTCCGGGTATAAGAACGGACTCCGGGAGCAGGAGGTCATCAGGCAGCAGAAATGGTCGTGATAAATATGTCATGGACAGCGAAGACGGCGGGGAAATCACCGCGTGGTTTTACGGGAGGGAAACATTAGGCCGCAAGGTGGTCAAGAAGGAGGGGCTCAGCGAGTATTTCCTGTACACGATTGAGGGGACCGAGACGATTGCCAACGGCTGGTCGAAGCGTCTGGGCAGTTTTGACATCGAAGATGTGCCGGTGAGCCATCTTTACAAGTATGACGAAGAGCGATTCCGTCGCGGCGTGGTGAGGTTTTTGAGTTTCGCCAATGACGACGACCACGAGTTAGGCGAGACGCCGATCCCAGGCGGGCTGCTGAAGGTCTACAAGAACGTCGACGACCAGCGGCATCTGGCTTATACGGGACAATCGGCATTTAAGTATATCCCGGTGAATGAGGATGTGGAGCTTAATCTTGGGGCGGTCAGCGATGTGGTGGTCGAGCCGAAGCTGATGGAGTATAAGACGGCCAACTACAGATTCGACGGTCGGCGTAACGTTTCCGGCTGGAACGAGACTGCCAAATGGAAGATAGAAGTCCGCAACACGAGAGACCTCGATGTTGAAATCGAGATTACCCGCGGCTTTGGGACGAATTACTGGAAGATCGCCACCGACGAACAGGGCTTTACCTATGAGAAATATGACGCCTCGCACGGACGATTCGAGATGAAACTGCCGCCTCGAACCAACAGGACGATTGAGTATACGTTGACGAAATACCACGGAACGCGGGAAGAGGCGGTGGCAAAGTAAAAATAGCCACAGAGGGCACAGAGTACACAGAGAAAAAAAGTATGTTATTGGGATTCTACACATTTTAGGAGACGGAATTATGAAGAAGCGAATGAAAAATGTTGTTTGGGTGCTTGTGTTGTTGGCATTGTGCGGTGCGGCCGAGGCGCGGATTAAGCTTGTTGCTTTGCCGGAGCGTGCGGCGACGGTGATTCGGCTGGATAACCCGAACGCCACGCTGATCGAGGAAGAGCGGGTGCTGACGCTGCAGAAAGGTCTCAATAAAGTGGACTTTTCGTGGAAGGCGGTCAGTATCGATGCCGACTCGATCAGGCTGGCGGTTCTGGATCACGCCGACAAGGTGAGATTGCTCAATGTAAGCTACCCGCCCAATGAAGCCGCTCTCGTCTGGGAGATCGCCAGCGACGGCGATTTTGCCGAGACGGTTCGGATCAGCTACCTGTTGAGCAATATCGACCGGCTGGTGGCCTACAAGGCGATCGCCGACAAAAGGGAGACGAAGGTGGGGCTGAAGAGCTACCTGGTGCTTCGGAATTTCTCCGGTGAGGATTTTGAAGAGGCCCGGGTGCTCCTGGACTATGGCGAGGCCTTCGAGCAGGGTATCGACCACGAAGAGACCAAGCGGATGCTCTTCATGAAGGCGCCCGAGGTTCCGATCACGAAGATATGGACATGGGATTCGGCGACGCTGCCCTGGGACCCGGAGAAGCTGAATAACAAAAACGTGGGCATCCCGGTGAGCTATCGCATCATCAACAATACCGCCAGCGGCCTGGGCGAGTTTGCGTTGTCGGGCGGCAAGGTGAGAATCTTCCAGGACGACGGACACGAGAGCACGATCTTCCTGGGTGAGGACAATACCGCCCTTGTGCCGGTCGGCGAGAAGACCGAGCTCTATATCGGCGACAGCAGAGATATTGTCGTTACACAGAAGAAGATGCTCGACAAGAGGATCAATCTGCGCAAGAACAACAAGGGCGGCGTCGTGCTGTACGACACCGACGAACTGATTACCGCCAAGATCGAGAACTTCAAGGACGGGCCGGCTGTTTTGACCATGATCCAGCATATACCGGGCCAGTGGGATATGGAAAAATGCAACATGAAGTACAAGCGCAAGGACGCATATACGCTGGAATTTGAGATCAAACTGCCTGCACGGACCGACGACGGGCCGGCTGTTGCGGAACTGGAGATGCACTATCATCGACGGAATATCAGGTAGTATCGGACAAACCAACAGTAACGCGACCGATTAAAGGAGCGATACCATGAAACGTGTAATGTTGACGACTATGATCATTGCGGTCAGTTCCAGCGCGTTGGCGAAGGTCGATTTATCGACGCTGCCGGATCGCGAAAGCACGCAGCTTACGATCTACAATTCCGCCGATTTGACGTTGGTGCGTGAGAGCAGGCCTTTGACGCTTAAAGAAGGTATGAACAAGCTGCAGTTTTCGTGGGCGAATACGCTGATTGACCCGACGAGCCTGGAGATGCTGCCGAAAGCCCATGCAGGCGAGATTGACATCATGGAATTGACGTATCCGCCGCGAGTGCGGAACCTCGGGCTGTGGAGTATCAAGAGTGAGGTCTCGGGCAAGGTGCCCGTGGAGATCACGTACCTTACCAGCGGTCTCACCTGGCGGGCGTTCTATATGGGCACGCTGACCGAGGACGAAAAAACGATGCGGCTGCAGGGCTATGTTCGGGTAACGAACAACAGCGGCGAGGACTACGGCAATGCCCAGACGCGGCTGATCGTGGGTAAGGTGCACATTCTTGACCGAATCGCCGATCTCGCCCGCAGGCAGCACGCCTACGGCAGTCCGATCCAAAGTCCCAGGCCGATGTCCGGCTTGGCGTCAGGAAGACCATCCGGAATGCTGATGAAAGCCAAAGCGCCAATGTTGAAAATGGCACGTGCCTCTGCCGCAGTCAAGGAAGTAAAAAAGGAAGGCTTGAGCGAGTACTTCCTCTATACGATCGCGGGTACGGAAACGATCGCCAACGGCTGGTCGAAACGTCTGCCGAGTTTTGATGTTGACGAGGTTGCGGTCATTAATCTGTACAAGTACGAGGAACGGCGATACAGGCAACGTGTGATGCGGTTTTTGAGCTTTAAGAACGATACCGAGCACAATCTGGGCGAGACGCCGATTCCCGGCGGATTGCTGAAGGTCTATCGGGGCGTCGACGACGAGCAGCATCTTGCCTATACGGGACAGTCGTCGTTTAAGTATATCCCGGTGGACGAGGATGTGGAGTTGAATCTCGGCGGCGTTTCCGATGTGGTAGTCGAGCCGAAGCTGATGGCGTACAAGACGGAAAACTATCGTTTCGATTCCAGGGGCAATGTCAACGGGTGGGATGAGGTTCGTACGTTTAAGATCGAGGTTCGCAATACGCGGGATATACCGGTCAAGCTCGAGATCAAGCGGAACTTCAATACTTCTTACTGGGATATTGACAATTCCGGTGATTTTGGCAAGTATGAAAAGGACGACCTCCGTACGGTGAAATACACGATGCTGCTCGATCCGCATACGAAGAAGGAATTTCAATATGTGCTGAGGACTTATCACGGGACGAGAGAGGAGGACTGGCAAAAATGAAGAATTTCGTCTTGCTGATACTTGCGGTGTCAATGGTCTCGACGGCGTATGCAAAAGTTGATTTAGCGACGCTGCCGGAACGCGAGAGCACGCAGCTTACGATTTATAACTCCGCGGACCTGACACTCGTTCGTGAGAGCAGACCCTTGACGGTGAAAGAGGGCGAAAACAAGTTGCAGTTTTCGTGGGCCAACACGCTGATCGATCCGACGAGCCTGGAGATGCTGCCGAAAGCGCATGCCGACAAGATTGATATCTCGGATTTGACGTATCCTGCGCGGGTGAAGAATCTGGGACTTTGGAATATCGACAGCGAAGTTTCGGGCAGTGTTCCGGTGGAGATCACCTATCTCACCAGCGGTCTTTCATGGCGGGCGTTCTATATGGGCACGCTTACCGAAGACGAAAAAACGATGCGCTTGCAGAGCTATGTGCGTGTAACCAATGTCAGCGGCGAGGATTATGAAAACGCCCAGACGCGGCTTATCGTCGGCAAGGTGCATATACTCGATGAGATCGCGGCGCTTGCCCGCAGGCAGTATCCCTATGGCAGCCCGATTGCCCCGCCGCCGCCGCCACCGACAGCCCGGCCCACTACGACAACTCGTTATCGCAGCCTTTCAACTCTAAGGGCGCCAATGGAGAGGCTGGCGGAGATGGCGCCCAAGGAAGTCAAGAAGGAAGGCTTGAGCGAGTACTTCCTTTACACTATCGAAGGCACGGAGACGATACCCAACGGCTGGTCGAAACGTCTGCCGAGTTTTGACGTTGATGAGGTTGCGGTCATAAACCTGTACAAATACGAGGAACGGCGTTACGGGCGAAGCGTGATGCGGTTTTTGAGCTTTAAGAACGATACCGAGCACAACCTGGGCGAGACGCCGATTCCGGGCGGACTGCTCAAGGTCTACAGGGGCGTCGACGACGAGCAGCATCTGGCGTATACCGGACAATCGTCGTTTAAGTACATCCCGGTGGATGAGGATGTGGAGTTGAATCTGGGGTCGGTTAGCGATGTGGTAGTCGAGCCGAAGCTGATGGCGTACAAGACGCAAAACTACAAGCTCGACCGTCGGCGCAACATTTCCGGCTGGGATGAGATTCGCACGTTCAAGATCGAGGTCCGCAATACGCGGGACATCCCGGTCAAGCTCGAAAT
>JAGHBX010000242.1 GCA_021160785.1 Planctomycetota bacterium
GGCATTTCAACACCTGCGCCCGGGGCGATTACATTGACCAGCACGAGTCCGACAGCTACCGCCAACAGTGTCGTCGCCAGGTAATAAGCAAACGTGCGAAACCCGATCCTGCCGAGACTGCGAACATTGCCGATACTGACGACGCCGGTAACCATCGAAGCCATGATCAGGGGCACGATGATCATCTTGAGCAAGCGAATGAAGAGATCGCCGATGAGTTTGACCCCGCCGGCATATTTGCAGACGACATCGGCGCGCGCGATCTGCTCGCCTTCGACATGCACATGTTCAATGTGCCCGTTAAGCACAACACCGACAACAACGCCGGCAACAATAGCAATCAAAATCTGCGTATGAATTTTCAGCTTCAACTTCAACTCCATCTCTTTGGTATCCTGCGATCATTTTCGATACATTGCACCGCCTAAGGTTGCGGTGTCGAATCCTGCCGGGGCTGTTTGGTGCTTTGCGTAGTAGTACAGGGCTGTCTGGAAGATTACCTGGAGTGCGGATTGAATCAGCGAAAGGGCGATGAAATAAATCACGGCCACGGCGATACATGCTACCGCGACGACTGCATTTTGCGTTGAAATGCCGATGAAGATGCCGAGAGCGGCAAGGGCTATGCCCGGCAGGAACAGCAGGAAGAAAATGAGTCCGAAACTGAAATTGCACATGAGCTGCTCGCCCCAGGTTCTCTTGAGCATGATAGTCGACTCTTTGAGTGCGGTGATGGGATCCTTCTTTTCGATTACGAGTATCGGCAGGACGAGAAAGCTGACCGCGGTCCATGCCATGCCCAGGAGTCCTGCGATCAATCGCCCAATTTTGCGGTTCTTGTCCTCGATGATTCGCAGGATGAGCCCCACCGTTGCCGCGATGAGCGCCCAGCCGACAATGAGCGGCATTCGTGCAAAGCAGATTCGAAAGCCGTCGCCTAATGTCGGATTCTGCCCGTTCATTCTCATCGCCGCACATCCGACGACCGCCGAGTTGAAAAAGATGATGACGAGGTAGTTGCAGAAGTAAAACAGAAACAACTTGAGGTAATAGGCAACCTGTTCGCCCGTCGTTGCCGATTCACCTTCTTCGCCTGCCTGGGGCGGCATCCAACTGTCGCCGGCAAACATGGGAATCGCAAACGACGCGATCACGATGATGCAGCATATCCCCGAAAGCAGCGGGAATAAGAGCAATTCCTTGTCCTGTTTGAGAATCCGCCACGAATCGCCCATCAGCCCCCACGTGTTCGATATCCGGCCAAACATAACGACTCCTTCCTTCGCCAATGGCGAATTAAATGCCCCCCACCCCGACACTGACAATAGGCTACCACCAATATCCGGCACCGGCAAGAATAAAACAAAAACCTGTTTTGGAGGCATATCAGGGGCGAATAATTTCACGGTCGGGCTTTTGTTTGGTCTGATAATGGCGTGGTGAAAGGGGCAAAATCGTCTTTTCGGTGAAAGTGGGCGGGTAGTTGCGTTTTATGGGGAAAAATTAACTTGCAAGTTACTGCCGCCGATGTATAATTGTAGTTGCGGTGCAAGGTGTGTAGTCTGCGCTTGCGGCGGTCGATTTGCCCTGAGGGGGGTAAAAGCCAACCGCCGGACCAAACTTAACCGTTTTTGTTGGTGTTTTGGGAAAGACGTTATCATGGCTGGAATGTATTACAGCTTGCAGGAAGTCATCGAGAAGCTCGGCAAGGGCGAGAGCGAAATCAAAGAGATGGTCAAGGATGGCAAGTTGCATGAATTTCGCGATGGTGCGCAGGTGGTTTTCAAGGTCGATGAGGTGGACGCTATTGTCGCCGAAAGGGCGGACCTTGGTATAACCGGCTCTGAGATTGAGCTGGTTCTGGACGAGACCGGCGAGATTTCGCTGGATACCGCCGGCGCCGACGATGCTGCGTCCGACGATGCTCCGGCGGCGGTGGGAGGCATCAGCGGCGGATTCGGTCTGAGCAGTATGGGCGACCTTACCAACGCAGACACAAATGTCGGAACGACCGGCATCAACGTATTGGGCGGAACCGACGACGAATTCACACTTACCGAAGATACAAAGGCCGAGACCCGCATGTTGGACGACGAGTTGGGCGACCTTGGCGACCTCGATGCCGATTCCAATCTCGAGAGTGTCGGCAGCGGTTCGGGATTGCTGGACCTTTCGTTGCAGGCCGACGATACCTCGTTAGGCGCAGTGCTTGACGATATACTTCCGGCGGCCATCGACGGCGAACCGGAAGGACTTGATCTCGAGGACGATATGGCCGAAGAAGCCGACAAGATCTTCGAGGCCAGTCAGTCAGCGTCCGGCATACCACCGGCGCCGGCGCCGGAGCCTCTGCCCCGGGCGCCTGTTGCCGCTCCCAGAGCATACGCTGCCGCAGCAGCCGAAAGCTCAAGCAGCGCTTTCAGTGTCGCCATGTTTCTGCCGCTGGTCGCCGTCGTCTATGCAGGCATTGTTGTTGCCGCAGGACTGAGGGGAGTTGTCCCTGGCATCTTGAAAGCGGTCGAATCCGGGGAGTTCTACGGCATGGCGATTTTCTGGTATATCCTGTTCGCACTGATGCTGGTGGTTGCAGTCGCGGGCATTTTCGGTTTTCAGGGCAGCTCCGGGCAGCCTAAGGCCAAGAAGGTAAAAAAGGCGAAGAAAGCGAAGGCGCCCAAGGCCAAGAAGAAAAAAAAGAAATAAGCTTAGGGCTCAATGATCGCCGGCAGGCGTTGGCTGCGGGCGATCAACTATTGATGGTATCCGAGGAAGCGAGAAAACCTTGTGGAGTTCACTTCCTGACATGGAATGTTATATTGTTGAAAGGGACTGGTAAAATGAAATACGCACGATTCGCACTGTTCACTGTTCTGACCGCACTAATCCTCATTTCAGCCGGCTGTATCTCTCAGGAACAATACGAGGACATGACCGCCCAGAATCGAATCCAGCAGGCAAAGATCGGCCGTCTCGAGGGTCAGCTTAACGTGCTGGAGGCGTCCAAGGCTCGACTCGAAAAACAACTCTTGACTCTCAGGAATCAGGGCAGCGTCACAGGCATCGCAACCGCCGAAGAGATCGCCACCCTCGTAGCCGCTATCGACGAGAAGAATGCTCTGATCGCAAAAATGCGGGACCAGCTCCTGACAGGCGGCATAAAGCTGCCCATGGAGCTCACCGCTATGTTAGAGGACTTCGCCGAGAGCAACCCCATGGTCGCCTTCGATAAAGAAACCGGCAAGCTCAAATTCAAGAGCGACCTGTTGTTTGAGTTGGGAAGCGACAAAGTCGCTGCAGACGGCATCAGTTCGATCCAGACGCTTAGCGACATCATGAAAACAGGCGAGGCTAAAGACTTCGACGTCATCATTGCCGGTCATACCGACGATGTGCCCATCGGCAAGCCCGAAACCAGGGCCAAACATCCGACCAACTGGCATCTGTCGGTCCATCGGGCGATATCCGTTTTGAATGCGATGGTGAAAGACGGCATTAAGCCGACGCGTCTGAGCGTTCGGGGGTTCGGCGAATACAGACCGCTCGCACCCAATGCGCCCGGCAACAAGGGCAACGCTGCAAACAGACGGGTCGAGATGTTTATCGTTTACAAAGGCGCATAGGTCAATGGCCGATAGAACTCTGATCATCATCAAGCCCGACGGCGTGCAGCGGCACATGATGGGTGCGATCATATCGCGGTTCGAGAATAAGGGCTTCAAGCTCGTTGCGGCGAAATTCATGCAAATCAGCGAGTCCACCGCCCGGAAGCACTATGCCGTACACGAGGGTAAGCCTTTCTTCGAGGGCGTGGTCAAGTACCTGGCTTCCTGCCCGGTCATGGTAATGGTCTGGCAGGCAGACGGCGTCATCGAGATGTCCCGGAAAATGATGGGGGCGACTTTCGGCTTTGACGCCGAGCCCGGCACGATTCGCGGAGACTTCGGTTGCTCCAAAGGATATAACCTCATCCACGGTTCGGATTCGGTCGAGTCGGCGGAATATGAGATTCCGCTGTACTTCTCGCAGGACGAACTGGTCGACTACACGCTTGCCGACGAAGATTGGCTCTACGGTCGAAACGACTGATATAGGCGGGCGAAAGCACCTTCCGTAAAAACGCAACACTTTAGACACATGCCAAAGAGCAGGAAACCGCCTTCGGCGGATACTGATTTATTCTGGATTCCCGCCTGCGCGGGAATGACAAAAGGGTGGGGCATTTTAGAAACGGCACAATAATGCCGTGCAAAAACATTGCATATGACAATGACTTTACGCTACAATGCTTACTGCGGTGCCTCGAAACTAATCGAAAAGTCAAACAGGAGTCAGGGATATGCTATTCAACAAAGAATCTGCCGGGCTGGTCGGCCGGGTGCTGGTCGGTTTTTATCTGCTTATTGCGGCTGTGCCTGCATTTAGCGATTCGCTCGAATTGCTGAAATCTTCCGGTGTCGAGGCGGGACTCGTTGTCCATTTGAACTGCGGCGACGGTACGGAAACGGTGCGTTTGTCGGCGAATGAAAGGCTGTTGGTGCAGGGGCTGGATGACGACGACGCACAGATACAAAAGGCGCGACACAATATTCGCGCCGCGGGTTGTTACGGGAGGGTGTCCGTGATGAAATATGACGGCGGCAGGCTTCCCTACGTCGACAACCTTGTCAACGTCATCATAGCAGACGGCGACTTTGCGGTATCGAAGAAGGAAATCCTGCGGGTGCTTGCGCCGCTGGGCGTCGCCTTCGTGAACGGGCGTAAGATCGTAAAGCCGTGGCCCGACAATATGGACGAGTGGAACCACTTCCTGCACGGATCCGACAACAATGCAGTCGCCAAAGACAGCGTTATTGGTATACCCCGTTCGATCCAGTGGGTTTCGCCGCCGCGATGGGGGCGGAGCCACGAAGAGCTTGCCGGGATGAGCGCGGCGGTCTCTGCGAAGGGACGCGTTTTTTTCATCTTCGACAGGGCTCCGCTTGCTTCCATACGATACTCGGGTCAGTGGGAAC
>JAGHBX010000232.1 GCA_021160785.1 Planctomycetota bacterium
AGTTAATATACCGCTGCGGATATACAATTTTTTAGGCAGGTGCTATCTTTGGCCGATTCTTCTGTATGAGTGGCGAAAATCCCAGCATTACAGTCCGAATGAAAGGCCGGTTGAATACGTATATGCCCTGAGATGGCTTTCGGATATTGCGTCCGAGGATGTGCTTGATGTGGGTGCGGGATTGTCTGCATGGCCGCATATTATGGCGGGTTGTTGCTTTCATGTGACGGCAATCGACAAGATCAAGGGATACTGGAAGGGCGGCTATTTCAACAGGCACTACCGTGTTGTCAATGACGACATCACGAATCCGAAGACCAAGCGACAGTTTGATGCAATTACGTGTCTGAGTGTGCTTGAGCACATTGCCGATCACAGGGCCGCTGTAAGAGGACTGTTCAAACTGCTGAGGCCGGGCGGTCATTTAATCCTTTCATTTCCATACAACGAAGACTACTATGTTGAAGACGTATACAAACTCCCGGACGCGGGGTATGGACAGGATAAATCGTATATCTGCCAGGTTTTTTCACGAAAAGAGATCGATGCGTGGTTGGCGGAAAATCCCGGCAGGGTGATCGATCAGGAATACTATGAGGTTTTCACCGGGGAGTTTTGGACATTCGGGGATCGTGTGTATCCCTGCAAGCGTGCCGAAAGGAATAAAAAATGCCATCTGACTTGCCTCGTAATACAGAAGGACTGAGTGGCGGCAAGAACATTCTTATGGTCCTTTCGACGAACATATTCCCGCCGGACGGGCGCGTGGAGCGTGAAGCGCGGGATCTTATTCGCGATGGGCACAAGGTGTTCCTGATGGCGCGGCGCGGACCCGGCCAGGCTAAACAGGAGGACGCTGACGGTGTACATGTGATTCGTGTGTGGCTGCCGTTCCAGAAAACCAAGGCGGTGGCGGACTTCATATATTTTTTCTTTCAAAGATACTTCATCTTCTTTCAGATTCTTGCGGCCAAGCGCAAATACAAGATAGATGCGCTTCATGTCCATGATTTGCCTTACGCCTTTGCCACAACGCTTGCGGGGAAAATATTGCGTATACCGGTAGTCTTTGACATGCATGAGTACTTTACCGTCATGCTGAAGATGAGTTTTGAGGCCAAGGTCTATCGAAAGTTCAAGCCATTTGCCTTTATCCTGTTAGGGCTGCTTCGTATCGAAGAAAAAATTGCCTGCCGATGGGCGACAAAAGTGATAATAGTCGCCGAGGAGCACATTGAGAGGGTAAGATCTCTTGGCGTTGCCGGTGAAAATATCGTTGTCGTCACCAACACAGAAGACATTGACCATTTCGGCGGATTTGCAATCGGCGAATCGCTCCTGAAAGAATTCAAAGATGAATTTGTCATTCTGTACGTGGGGGCATTCAGTCCTCATCGGGGACTGGACACCGCTGTCGGTGCAATGCCGGCGGTTCTCAAAGAGATTCCGAATGCGAGACTCCTGCTCGTGGGCGACGGAAATAACCGAGCAGAGATTGAACAACTGACTGAGCAGATGGGTCTGTGCGAGAAGGTGACATTCACGGGTCAACAGCCATTCGAAAAGCTTCCTACTTACATAAAGCTCTGTACCGTGGGGGTCATACCGCACATTTCCACGCCGCACATTGAGACGACAATGCCCAACAAGATCTTTCAATTCATGATGCTTGGAAAACCGGTTATCGTTAGCAGTACCAAGCCTATGGTGCGTATTGTAAATGACGCTGAATGTGGACTCGTATTCGAGGTTCAGAATCCGCAGTCTTTAGCTGAAACGATCATCCAATTTCAAGATAAACAGATGTGCAGGCGCCTCGGAGAAAATGGAAAGCGGGCAGTTCATGATCGGTATAACTGGCAACTGACTGTTAAGGCGCTGTTACAGTTGTATCGTGAGATGTGAGTTGTTGCTTACAGCAGCGTCAGGCAGCGATTGAACGAATAGGGCTGCTGTAGAATGCCGCGCGTATCACTTCTGCAAGGTGGCTGGGGAGTCGTTTTCGTTTCCGGTGGGAAGATATTCTTCGCGATTACGAAGCAAACCTATTCCTCCAAAGATTGTACCGAGGATTATTATTACTGTGGTTCCAATGATTCGGATTATTATTGAGATTACTATCCCCTGGGCCATACCGAATTTCATTTGTTCGCTGATTATGCCGTATGCGATTTCGCGAACTCCGAGGTTGTCGGGTGTTATGATTATGAAGGTGCTGAGCCGCAGGACAACATAGAACAGTGCAAGTGCGGGCAGATTGATCGACATATCCATTGCCCTGAAGCACAAAAAGAATATCGCGATCGTATCGACGAATGCGACCATCCCCATGAGCAGGAATTTCAGCATGAAGACGCCGTCATGGAGGTTGATGACAGAGACGCTGAACATTTCACTAAGTCGTCCGTGCAGCCATGACAGACGTTCGTTTCGGAATTTGACCAGACGCAGTACGACTTTGGTCAGAATTGGCGCGACGAGGATCACAACGAATGTACCTGCCAGAAGATAGACGGCGCCGATCCCGCCGATGGACAGTTGTGGTTGGACGATGAGGACGATTAGTATGGTGAGGATCAGATTGACACAGGCGTCCATCCAGACGAAATAGAAAAAACTGCTTGCGTACCTTGTGTGCGGAATGTGATAGTGTTTTTTAAGCGAGATGCTTCGATAGATATTTCCGGCCTGCGGGGCAAGCAGGGTGAGGAACCGGCCGAGGATCATTATCTTGAACCAGTGAAAGAAAGGTACGGATGTTCCGCTGCATTTTTTCAACACCATCTGGAATCGAAAGCAGAAAATCACATGCCCCATGACCGCTAATGCGGCTATCGCCAGAATCGTGCCAGGCTGCAGCTTGCCCAGGAGTTTGAAGTCGTCGATATTTTTTATGAAGAACCGGATAATGTAGGCCGTGCATGCAAAGACCAGGGCCCAGCGAAGAATCTTTCTGTATCTGTGCGGGTGAGTGGGCATTGGCGAACCTGCTTTTCTCAAACCTTTTCAAGGACAAAGAAGTGATGTCTCGGATTCAACACCGGCCGTGCTTCCTTCAGGATGCGGAATCTTTGCCGGAGTGTCTTTCTGATTTTCCCGAATGAGTAGCCTTTCATGCCCATCTCCCAATGATGGTGTTTTGAGCATTTTGTGAAAATCGGCAGCGGGACGGTCAGGAAGATGTCGAACCATGTGCGTTTGAATATCTGCAGTATCATCGGGAATTTCATTACGAATTCGACGAAGAGTCGCACGGTGGGAACGGAGATGATACAATAGTCGCCGGCGACCCTGTGTAATTCGGACAAGGCCTGTGGGACGTCGGACCATGGGAGGTGTTCGAGTACTTCGCAGGCAAGAACAACGTCGAAAGAATTATCGTCAAACGGTAACTGTCTGATATCGGCGACGTAATCAGGCTCCAGATGCTCATTGTAGTCGCAGGTGGTGACATTGTAGCCGTTTTGTTGGAGGTATCTCGATACGGTTTTATTGCCGATGCCGATTTCAAGAATTTTGTTGCGGTTTAGTTCTCGAAACAGATATATCTGGTAATAGTAGCTTATGAAAGAGTTGAGCTTGTCATAATTGCCGTAGTAATGATCCCTTGACGATTTAACCTTGTCGTTTTCTGTTGTTGCCACTATTTTTCCTTGCCACTATTATAATCAACGAGACCTACTCCCTTACCGCTCTTCTTTCTCAAGCCAGAACATCGCAAGTTCCGCTAAGTCACGACTGTCAACCTTGCCGTCTTCATTAATATCTGAGCCCTTTGCCTGCAGCCATCGCGACACATTGCCCACAAGCTTTATACAGTCACTGCCAATTATTGATCCACCATCAAGTAACTCACCCGTAAGACTCAACGCCAAAATATCTCCCTTCGTCAAGCCTCCCGGATTGTCTACAATCGCATCCACGACCTCTTGAGTCTTAAACTTGAGAACAAGGTCAGGGTAACCATCCGGTCCTTCTGTAGTGCACCCACACTCATTTGCATCCGTCACAGGCCCGGCTACATCTTCATAGATGTTACGAATCGGTGCAACATCGGCCAACCTAATAGAAGTTGGAACAATTGTGCTTACATCAAAATCTTCTGAGCCTAAGATTGCCACAGGAAGGACACCTTTGCTTTTAACATTAAACGGATTAGGGCAACTGCCGGGTTTTATATCCACAGAGATGTTATTACAGATACCAACAGGCGCAACGTCAAGAATCCACCAAGGGTCACTGTCGTCATCATCTTCTGTCCGGCCAAGCGTTCCATCATTACCGTTACCCGAAATATCGGCTGCGATTTGACCTTCGCCATCGTCGAAGTTCCAGTATGCTGCAATAGACGGATCTTCAATATCAGGTTTTTCGTGCAAAAGACGCTGGACATCCTCGAAAGATAATGCCCGGTTATATATCGCAACTTCGTCGATTATACCTTTGAAAAAGTAACTATGTCCGGCCTCCCTCGTTCCGATTGCCCATCCTGTCGTGGAGGCAGCATACGGACCAATCTTGTTATGAGTAACGCCAACGAGATCTCCATCGACATAAATATCAGCATTATTTCCTGAAGAACTGGATGTATTCGTTGTAATAACCGCAGCAACATGGTGCCATTGGCCGCCGGCGTATGCATCTGTTGTTCTTGCTACATACGCATCGTAACTATTACTTTTTTTAAGATGTACAAAGATTTGACCGGAGTCAGTAATTGCTAAACGCCATCCGGTACTCTTGCCTCCTTCACTTACGATTACTCCTTGCTTAGCGTTTAGCTTTTTAAACCAAGCAGAAACCGTAAACGTCGTATTTGCGAAATCAAAAGGAGAAGTTGAGCCTGAGACATAATCATCTACTCCATCAAATTCCAATGCACTCCCGGATGGGCAAATCGCAAAGACTGTTCCGCCAAACGCCCGCACCTGGCCGCACATTGCCGCAACCGCCAGAACAACTAAAGTTACCACTAAATGTGTTCTTGTCTGTTTCGTCTCCATTTTTTTCTCCTCTAAACTGACACTTCCCATTTAACCGGTCAAGAAACATGACTCAGTTTCTCCGATATCAACCATCTTATAAAAGTCACCTTGAACTGTCAAGGATTTTCGTTTTCGAGGCGGTTTTATTGAAAATTGGCAGGAATACATGGTTTTTTGTGCCCCGTCTTTCTTCGAACACCTGCTTTTGCACAGAGCGTGCTCGTCGGTGAGTGGCAAAAGAGGGCTGGACGGGATTGAAGCTGTGTGTATAATATGCCGATAATGTTTGGTGCAGAGCCTGTGTTCTGGTTTGGAGTTGATATGAAGCTTATTATTCAGATTCCGTGTTATAACGAAGAAGCGACATTAGGGGCGGTTATTGAGGATTTGCCGCGTGAGCTGCCGGGTGTCGGGCGCGTTGAGTACATGGTCATTGACGACGGCTGTACGGATAAGACCGTCGAGGTCGCCCGGGAGCACGGCGTCGATCATATTCTTTCGTTAGGGAAGAATCAGGGCCTGGCGGTGGCATTTATCAAGGGGCTGAGCAGGTGTGTTGAACTCGGCGCAGACATTATCGTCAATACCGACGGCGATCATCAGTACCAGGGCAAATATGTGCAGGACGTAATCGCACCGATTCTTGCCGGTCAAAGCGATATCGTTGTCGGCAGCCGGCCCATCGACAAGATAGAGTATTTTTCATGGATGAAAAAGAAGGCTCAGCGTTTGGGCAGTTATGTTGTGCGTCAGTTGTCGGGAACTGATATTCCGGATGCACCGAGCGGTTTCAGGGCTTATTCGGCGGAGGCGGCGATGCGGCTGCATGTGTTTAATCCGTATGATTACGCTTTGGAGACGATCATTCAGGCGGGGCACATGAAGATGAAGATCTCGCATGTGCCGATTGACGTGAATCCCAAGACTCGGCCTTCGCGGCTGTTCGGATCGGAGTTTGATTATGTCAAGCAATCGCTCCCGATCATTTTGCGTTCTTACATTATTTACAAGCCGCTGCGTACTTTCTTTTATGCTTCACTGGTTCCGGGTTTTCTGGGGCTGGTTTTGTGTGCTCGGTTTTTGTACTATTATATTGTCGGCCTTGGTTCGGGGTATGTTCAGTCGCTGATCCTGGCTTCGGTCTGTCTTACCATTGCTTTCAATCTGATTGTGTTGGGGATTCTTGCCGATTTGATAAGCGCCAATCGCAATCTGAGCCACGAAATACTCTTCAACAGTCGGGTCGGAACGCTCAAGGCGGGCAAGTCGAACTCTTAGCGCCGCCAACCCCGCCGGTAACGGCTGAGGTGTGTTTAGTAAGAACTTCTAACAAGCGGCATGGGCTTTAGGTGGCACGGGCTTCCAGCCCGTGATCATGGGCAGGATGCCCATGCCACATTAGAACACTCATTTTGTCAGGTACTGTAAGCAGTTTCTTCATGGGACGATCTCGAAAGAAAAGACGTGCAAGACGAACGATCCCGGTAACTGAGCCTGCGAAGATTCCTCCCGGCAGCGCACAGGCGATCGATACGGAATCTTACAACCGTTTTGACTTTGTTGTCATGGCGCTGCTTTTGGCCTTTGGGGTCTATCTAAGTATCACTTTCTACGGCCACCTGACTGTACCGAACAGTGATTTTCCGGATTTTGTTCAAACGGGCGAGTCGATATTGTCATTCAAGTTGCCGGGCAGTTTCAAGCGTCTTCCTGTTTTCGGCACGATGGTGGCGGCCTTTGGTCATGTCGTGGGGGGCCAACACCCGAACCTTACGGCCGGATGGCTGCTGAATTGTATATTGTTCTCGCTAAACGGGGTGTTGTTGTATCTGGTGGGCAGGAAGATCTTAGGGCGTGCGGCGGCGTTTTATGTGTTGATTGCGGTTTTGAATCCCTGGACGATTGCGCAATTAGTGGATCCGATCCTCGAGATCACGCTGATTTTCTTTATGCTTTTGACATTTTATCTGCTTTCTGTGAATTCGCGCTGGTGCTATCTGGTTGCCGCCATTACCGCGATGACCCGGTATGAAGGGGCGGCGCTTATCCTGACGGTCTTTCTGGTTGACATCGTTGCCGGGAAGTCGCGGAAGGACCGTTTGTTGTCGCTGCTGTATGCGGCGCTTGCGTCATTGCCTCTGATTGTCTGGTTGGTGATATGGAAGTCGGGGCCCGCGGCCGGGGGCCGGGGGTATGGGAGTCACTTTACAGGCGCCAAGCATATCGGATTGGGGTATTTTAAGCTGCTTTGGGAGACGGGCTTTGGGCCGCTGCTGCAGTTGCCATCCTGGGTTGTGGCGTTCTTTGTGCATCGACCCGACCAGGCAGCGGCGGCTGGCATCGCAAATTCCGTCGAAGTGCTGAGCGTTGTCAGCATGATTGTAGTCTCGGTCGGTTTTCTCACGACGGCGGGTTGGGCTGTTGTCAAACGTCATCGCCATACACTGTCGCTGCTGTTGTTCTGGTTTTGTTATGTCTCGGTCCATTCGATGCGCCATTTGAGCATGAATCGTTACTGTGTTCCGGTTGCCTGGTTGACTCTGCTGGTGGCGTTTCGGGGTATGCAGATTCTCTGGGGGTGGATCGGCAACGAACGTTTTGTCGGCAAGGCAGTGTCGTTGGGTGCTCAGATATTCTTGTTGGTTGTCGCCGGTATCTGGTTTTTTCGGCTGGTTGTGTATGTGCCCCGAACGAGCCTGATAAGTTCGGATTTCACCACGGTGCCGTATGCGGCGGCTGCAATGGTGTGTCTGATTTTTGCGATGATGTATTACATGAACCGGGATCGGAGGATTCTGCGGAATCTGGCGGTGGCGATTTTGATGTGCCTGCTGCTGGTGAGCAACCAGTTTGTTCTTGCGATGACGGTTGGCGACGGCCGGCGGGACGTGGAGTTCAAGGAATTAGCCGATTGGTATGTTGAAAACGCCAAACCGGGCGAGAAACTCGTTACGACTATGCCGCAGGTAATGCGGATTTATGCGCCGAAGCACGCCGGCAGATTCGTTCGAACCGAGAGCATAGCCGGCGATGATCGGAGAGGTTTTGTTGAGGGCTGTTACAAGAAGAATATCACGTACATCGCCTGGGATTCGCGGCTGGGTCTTGCCAGGGGAGATTCTTATTACCGTAGATACGGTCTTATTCGGATTGCGGCGCTTCAAAGCGGCAGGGACACAGGTCCGTACAGGTTCCTCACAACATTAACGGCAAGCAGGAACCGATACATCCACATCTATCGACTGGAAAAGAATCCGCCGGCACAAAACCGCCCGAGGTGAGTCCGGGCTGTCGGCTTTTGGGGTATGGGCTGTCTATTGGACGGCGACGACTTCCTTGACCTCGGGGACACGTTCCTTGAGGAGTCTTTCAACTCCCATCTTCAGGGTCTGGGCGGCGCCGGGACAGCCTTTGCAGGCGCCCTGCAGGCGGACCCGCACGGTATTGTCGTCGTCAACACCCACTAACTCGATGTCGCCGCCGTCATTCTGGAGCATGGGCCGGATCGACTCTATCACCTCTGCGACTTTATCATTAAAGCTCTTTTCGCTTCCACATCCACAGTTTTCGCACATATCGGGTCTCCCAAATAGAATACTAACCTTCAATGATACATTATAGCACGGTTGAATGTTCAGGCAAGTTAATTTATTGTATAGGAATTTGTATTTCTATGTCATTCCCGCAAAAGCGGGAATCCAGTATTCAGCCTCCAGGTCTATCACGTTGTGGTTGAAAGTCTTATTCAGTCTGATACAATACCATGAATACCATGGCCGATTACGTAAAACCGGGATGGAACTTATCCAGAGATGTCTCAAGCATCTGGGAAAGGGACGCTTCTATGACTTGATATAAGAAAGCAAATGATTTGTTTGTAATTAGTATACATAAATATGAGAGAGGTTGACTCAGCATGTCAAAACGTGAGTATAAACGAAGGGACCGAAAACGGAAAAAAACACGCAGACAGAAAACATCCATTTCATTGCGACAGATGTTTGCTGCGAGTCTCCACCGCAGGCTATGCTTATGGGATGTCCTAATCCATGAGTTGGCCGTTGTTTTGTTTATTCGCTGCCGGCGGATGAACAATCGCTTATCGGCTGACACTTTCCGGTTCAATAACGAAGATTCAATGACCGTCGGATGGATGCTGGCAAGAGGTTTTGAAATTCTTATCAGCCGAAACTGGCCTGCCGGATTGGCCGAGGGTTTATGGGAAAAACTCTGGCAACTGGATGAGGCGTCAGCAGAGGCAATTGCTGAAGGTGCAGCATCGCAGTGTTTTGCCCCGCTTCTTCGTAAATATGTTGAGGATAAACGGGACATTTACCCGGGTCGGCCCCACGGAGACTTATGCAAGCTCACTACGGATTTGAGTGAAGCTTTGCAATCTTTCCTTGTTTCAAGATGCACCCCCAGCGGGGACCTGTACAAATGCCTGATGGATCCTCTTGCCGACCATAATCGGTACTTGCACGACAATGGCAGGTCGGCAGATCCCGCCGGCAGTTGTGGCGATCCTATCCGTGATGTTTACCGATTGGGTTTGACAATCCACGACGAAGATGACGGCGGTGATATAAAATGGAAACTTGCACATTTTGTTTGTGAAGACCCATGGCTGTTTGCCGAGTGGAGGTCCTTTGTTCAACAGCAACTGGATGAAATCGAAAACAAAGAGCGGCTCAATGACAGGGCATCGGCTGTCGATCAGGCCACCGACGAGTTTATTTTTCGAGCCACTCATCTGGCCGGGAAAACACCTATCCAACTGTTCATTGAGCGTCAGAAAGACATGAGTGATCGGCAAAGGCAGCGGTTGCTGCGATGGGACACTGAGACCTTTTACGGCATATTCCTCGTAAGGGGCACAGAATTTCCCTTTGTAAACGCCACAGACCTGGCAAGTGATGACAGCTATCGCTTGACAGCCACCAGGCCCGAGGCATTGCATCTTCTCAAATCCGATGACTTGCTTTTTTCGCGTATAATGCCATGGGATGACCACTGGCTCCTTTCGGGTATACAACAAAGATTTGAAGGCGCCGGCAAGGATCAGGGCTTGGTATCCGAGTTGAAGCGAGATGCCCAGACCGGATTTCGTCGCCCTGTTGATAATAATGATCCCCGTATCCAGGAAGGTTTTAAGATTCAGGAGGCCCAGTACCAGGCCTGGATGGCCCTGTTTGGCCAGGAAGAGCTTTTGTTTGGGGATGGTCTGAAACTTGGGGCTGCTATGAACCGCTTCCACCGATATTGGAGAGATGAGATGGTCTTTCCCGACAGCGGCTTGACCCGGGCTCAACTCTATAAGCAAAGACACGGGCATGCGCCTCCGGAGCTAAAGTTCCCGCTGCCGGATTACTTGCTAGAAGCCAAAGATGCGGCTGTAGTTTTTGACCGACAGCATGGACTGACGTTCTACGTTGGTTATAGGGTCTTCCGTTCAGCCTTTGAGGACCAGGAGCAGCTTACCGGCGAGCAAGTGCAACGAGTTTGGGATTATCTGATTGATGAAAGTACCGATTACTGGCTGTTCCAGAGAATGCGAGATCAGTTCCCTGAACGCACGGAATACGTATTCAGACAAGTATTGAAGGATAAACACTTTCAGTTGGGTCGTGATTTTGATGCAACCATTCGAAAGTTCAAGGGACAGTCTATGCGCAGGCCTGTGCGGCCGATGATCACTGTGATTGACTCTGCTACAAACAGTAAAAACGCAAGAAAGGTGTTGAAATGAGTAAGCGTACAAAGAGATCGCCGGAAATGGTGGAAAAGACTATTGAGGCAGTGCTTGACGAGTTCCTCAAGGAACAACAAAAACGCCTGAAGTCTTCAACTATGCGTAAATATGAAAACGTCATCGATTTGTTTCAGTCCTTTCTGGATGGCTATGCCTATCAGGTCCTTGATGAGCAGGAGGCTGCGTTATTCGATCGGCTTTACAATGCCAAGGGAGATGAGCATCGGGAATTTTGCCAGCTTTTCGGCCCTGAGAAAATCCCAGGCAACGTGAGTGAGTTTCTGAACTACTTTATGATTCGCAAGGTAATGTGCGGCAAGGAGTTGAAACAAGCAGCCGGTACGGTAATCAAGAAATTAGGCAAATGGCTCCAGGAAAAGGGGTATGTCAGGCCGGAAATTGCCGCTGAGGTTGTAAGTTGCGGCGCCACGGCCGCCAAGGAACTACCGGCGACCGAAGAATTGGCTTGTATGCTTGCTGATTACGCCGACTGGACCGCTGTTGATTGTGAGGAAACTATCGAAGATCACTTTACCATCGAGGCTGTGGAGCCGGGTAAATTGCGCCTTTCCAGTATTTGCGAAAATGGCACGATGACGGTTTCTGTG
>JAGHBX010000322.1 GCA_021160785.1 Planctomycetota bacterium
CATGTATTCATGCCATGGCGTGTAGCCCGCTCCGCCGCCGAAGGCGATAGTGAATTTTGATTTTGTGCCCCGTTTTGGGAATGTGCGGAAACTGGGCGCCGGGTTTATCGCTACGGTTTTGCCGTCGATTTTGAGTTGGTAGAAGTATTCTGTGTCGGGCTGGTTCATGCTTGAATACGCCACAGCGCGAATGTAGAGTGATTCGAGGTCGCCGGGTGCGTCTTTGAGATATTTTGCGGCGTACTCAAGGGCTGCCTGCGGGTTGCCTTTTGCGATTTTGCTGACCTGGTCGCGGTTGAGTTTTTTGTACTGGCGGTTTTTCACTGCCTTTTTGGCGGCAAAGCCGGCGACAAGAACGCCCATTGCAATTGCAAGAATGACGAGGGCGGACTTTACGGGATGTCTATTTGATTTCAATGGTTATCCTTTCCGCAGGTCTTGTGATTGTCATATCGATGAGCGATTACTGCTCTATTATTATTCGGAATCCTGTGTTGTAGACTTTCTGGTGCGCTTCGTAGGCGAAGCGTACGGTGCTGCCGGCGTTTTTGGGTCGGTCGTTCCATGAGCCGCCTCTGGCGACTTTCTTTTCCGCGGGATGGCCGTTGTTTCGGTCGTCTTCTTTGTACGGGTACGGGCGGTAGCTTGTGCGGGTCCACTCCGATACGTTGCCGACGATGTCGTAAAGGCCCCATGGGTTGGGCTCGTACTGTTTTACATAGTCGACGATGAACCACTTGTCGGTGAAGCGGTCGTCGCGGAGGGGATAGAGATAGTCGGCCGGGTAATCGCGTCGAACGTGCACCCTGCTGCCGCCGTCCCACTTGACATATGTTCGTCGGCGTGAAGCGTCGGCGAGGTTGGCCCAGCGGGAAAAGTCGGTATCGGCATCGCCGTAGAAAAACTGTGTCTGTGCGCCTGCGCGTGCGGCCCATTCCCATTGGGCCTCGGTCGGCAGGCGGGCGTTTTTGTCTGTCTTTTTCGAGAGCCATTTGCAAAAGGCAACCGCCTGGCGCCACGATATGCGGGCGACCGGCTGGTTGGGGTGGTTTGCGATGTAGCCGGGGACGGAGTGGTCCTTGCCGTTTTCGTCGAGGTAGCGTGTGTCATGGTCCGCGTCGAACGTGGCGTACTGGGCGTTGGTGACTTCGGTTACGCCCATCCAGAAAGGCTCGTCGATGTTGACAACGGCGCGCGGCGCCTCGTCGGCGGCGCCGTTGCGGCTGCCCATGACAAACTTGCCGGCGGGGATCCGGACGAGCTGCATTGTTACGCCGCCGGTCAACTCAATCTCCATTTCGGCGTTGTCGCCCCGGAGGCGGGCGGCGCCTGCGGCGTCCATGGGAAAGCCTGCGGTCTTGAGGCCGTCAGGCCCGGGACTGGTCATCATGGGGGGCATCACCGAGCCGACTTGCATGTTCTTCAGCGCCTCCAACGACCTGCGATGCTCCTGTTCGGGGTTGTAGCTGACGCCGGCATAGAGCTTGGCCAGGTCCAGCCGCTTGCGTTCGTAGTTTGGATTGTTCCACATGCCGCGATGCGGGGCGTTGAGGTCAATCCACGTGTACAGGCGGCTCCACGCTTCGGCGTCCAGTTCGGTCTCGACGCCGTAGTGGCCTTTGGTGAGCATGCGCATCAGCGGGCTGGTCGAGGCGTGCCATTCCATGGGGTTGGCCATATCCAGATCGCTCTCCGGTCCGGGTCGGCGTACGAAAGCGACGAGGTTGAGATACGACCGGTCTTTGCGCCAGTTGCCGGTGTCGCCCTTTTCGAAGGAGATATTGCCCTTTTTATTCTTTTCGTCGTGGCAGCCGAGGCAGTACTTATTGAGCATGGGCTGGACTTCGGTCGCAAAAGCAAACGGGCGTGCCGGGCCGTACCAGGGCTCGATCTGCCGGGGCTGGCGACGGCCCGCGGCGGTTACCTTATTCGGCACGGCCTGGTTTTGATTTTCGTGACAGCCGTTGCAGGAGACGATCTCGCCGGGCATGCCGACCATCCAGCTTCGCATAAGCGCAAGCGCCGCGCCGTCTTTGTCAAGCGGCTGGATCGACATGGGCGTGTTGGCGGGCGCTTCAAAGCAGAACGAGCCGTCGGCTTCGACGGGAACCGTGCCGAGAATGCGTTTGATGTCCCAACTGGACTCGAGCCCGCAGGACTCATGACCGCCGCTTCGGATGTAGCCGAAGTGGTATGTAAAGAGGCGCAGCTTCTTGACGGCGCCGCGGGGGATGCCCTTGAGGCCCGGACCGTCGTATATGTCGGTGCAGAAGATAATCGACGAAGAGTCGCCGGTGGTTCGGTTGACCAGCACCGGCGGCTTTGGGCGCCGCAGGAGCGGCATAGGCTCGAAGATGCTGTACTTTGGGTCTTCATAGACGACGGTTATGTTGTCAAACACATCGACCAGTGCAAGTACCCATTTGCTCCCCTGCTTGAGCGAGACCAGGAAGTACTTGTCGGACAACGGCCACGGCGTGCCGAACGTGTATTTCTGGCCGCCGCCCATGTTGTCGTAGACATTTCCCACAACATCGCGGCCCCAGCCGGGGATCTCCTGTACGCAGCCGGTCTCATTGGCGCCAAGGACCTGCGGGACAATGTTGATGCCGGCTTTTTCCTTGCCCCAGGTCTTGTCGGTTGGTTTGTACCGCATGGGGTATTTGCGACTCAGCGCCGGGTCGATGAGCAGCAGGCGTCCCGTCTCGCTCTTTGCGTGGTGGCCGCTGGCGATGCCGACGACCATGCTCGGATGGTTC
>JAGHBX010000192.1 GCA_021160785.1 Planctomycetota bacterium
ATAGGGGTGGCAGGCCTGCGGCCTGCGTTTGATTCATTGGGTTTGTTTTGCATTTTTTGGGTTGCGGGCGTAGCCCCCACTTCCGTGGGGGTTAAATATAGGGGTGGCAGGCCTACGGCGTGCATTTAATTTATTTTTTTTTGTCACGGTTTTTCACTCCCCCCTGTTTTTGGCGTTGCGTTGTCTCCAATTCTGGGATGCATTATACCACAAAGTTTGGTAGATGTCCAATATTAAATAAAATTCACCACGAAGACACGAAGGGCACGAAGATTTATTAGAGGCGGTTGGGTGGTGATTACTGGCGATTTGACGTTTCTCGCAATATTTTTTCTGTTTTGCTTGACAATCTGCTGAATCAGAGTCATTATATATTCTGGAGTGTGATGGGAAGCCCCTTCGAGGAGCATCCCCTTGATCAAGATTGTGCGCATCGTGCGCGTGAGATACGTTTAATCCCTTTGGAAGGAGTGGGAGATGAAAGAGATAACTGTTTTTTACGGAGGCAGGGAGGATGAGAAATGTAAGAATGGCACTTTGGGTGATGGTGATTATTCTGTCTTTGGCAAATGTTGCTTTGGCGGATACCTTTGGTACTCAGGCTTCCTATGGCACGGTAACAGGCAGCCCGTCAAAGGCTTATGACCAAAGCTCCTACTGGACAGGCACAAACTTTCCGACCACTGGGGTGAGCGAGGATCGTCCCCTTAATTCAACATTATGCACATTGTACGCGGGAGATACGTTTAACTTTTTTTCGAAGGGAGATTATGATGATGTTTAAGAAGAGGTTACTTTTGGGATTGGCGCTGGCCATAAGCACTGTCGCATCGCAGGTTTCATCGGCACAAATCATTACGAGCATAGAACGGCGCAATAGTACTAATACTTACCCACAAATCGCGGGGCCGCTCGAGCAGTATGCGGGCATCTTTGTGGACCGCAACTATGAGTACGACCAGATACCGGCGGCTCTGGTCGGTGCGGAATATATCAAGGTTGCCAACAATGACAAAAAAACTCAGTACTATGAGTTAGACGTCACGTTATCACAGGATGCTACGATGTATCTACTGTTGGACAACCGTTTAGGTCACGGTTCCGGCCAAGGCGGGAAAAGCGGCTTGGGCTGGAACCCATACCTCTACTCAGCCGGGATGGACTGGGTAGTTCTGGCGGGGTTTGTCGATACGGGGGATGATCTTTCCGTCCACGAATATGGAACATCGGCAGCTTACAGATGGATGTCGGTGTACGCCAAGGATGTCTCGGTCGGGACGATCCCCCTCCTACAGCAGTACGACGCCTCCACGGACAGGGGGCGAGATCGTAATATGTATGGTGTCGCCGTGGTTCCCGAACCCACCACGCTCTTGCTTCTCGGCTTGGGCGGGTTGATGTTACGGCGGAAATACAGGCGGTAACATTGTTACTCCGATGTACACCCTTAGTGAGCGTTGCTCAAATCCTAAATCCTAACCCGGCTAAACTGGAAATTCGAAATCCGAATATCGAAACTCGAAACAAATCCGAAATACTAATGACCAAAATCTAAAACCTGATTTTAACGCTACAGAAGCTGTTTGAACATTTGAATTTTGGTAACATTTTAGCCATGTGCCGAAAAAGCATGAAACCGCCTGTGGCGGAGGCTGTCTTATTCTGGATTCCCGCTTTCGCGGGAATGACAAGTGTTTCGCGGGAATGACAAGCGAATCTCACGCTTGGCTAAAGTATTACGAATTTTGGTAATTAGTGCTTGTTTAGTATTTCGGATTTAGCGCTTCGTATTTGGGCAACAGGCCCCTTAGCGGCAAGACCATGCTTGCAGAACGACTCGCCGGCAGGATGGCGGCGGGTGGGCAATGCCTGAAAAAGGGCCGTGAACAGACATTTCGTGCCCGGTCACGGCCCTGCCGACAGTTGCCCCTTTAGCTATTCGTAGAAGTTGGTTGCTTCGGTTTCCACAACATTTCTCGTCAACTGATCGCTGTCCATCGTAACGCGGAACCTGACATCGCCGGCGCCCATCGCCTGGACCACGACCTTCCATGTTGCCTTATCGCCCGGCTCAAGCGTATCCAGCGGCTGGAATGCGATCTTGCCGTTGGTCGCCTGCGTCTGGGTTTCGCCTGTAGAGGAAACAAACTTCATCGTGTCCTCGAGGAAGCAGTTGATGCGTATATTCGTATCGGCCTTGGTGCCCTGGTTGGTCACCGTGACCAGATACGTCTCGTTATGTCCGACCTCGATGAGGTCTGACAAATCCACAACCTCAAGCAGGATTGCGGCGACACCCTCGATCATCGTATCCACCGACACCGTTGCCCCCTCGGCACATGTGGCTCTGGCGGTTGCCTTGGCGGTATAGGTGCCCGCCATGGTTGGTACGTAGCTGACCGACACTGCCTTCGATTTGCCTACCCCTATTGTGCCCAGGTTCCAGACGACCTTGTCGCCGGCAACAATTCCGCCGTCGGAAACGATTATGCTTGTTACGCCGGCAGGCACTTTGTCTTCCAGAACCGTATCGGTCGCAGGCGAATCGCCCGTGTTCTTCAGGAGAATGGTGTAATTTACCTTGCGTCCGAGATACTCTCTGTCGGGCCCCGCCTTGGATATCTGCAGTTCAGACTGCGAGACAATGGTTGCGGGAAGACGTGATTCGGCGCGTAAGCCGGCATCTGCCCTTGCCATGGCCTTGGAGGAGAACGTGCCGGTACGCTGGGCCCTGGTTATGACAGTGTACTCCTTCGACTCGCCCGCTTTGAGCGTTCCCACAGCTATGCTAATTCTGTTGCCGCCTTCGGCGGTCATCTGCTCGCCCTGCAATTCGTCGATGATCTCCACGTTCGTCGCGTCGCCGGTACCCCGATTCTTCACGACATATGTCAAGGGGATATCATCGCAAAGCGTTTTTCTCGGGGGCGCCAGTTTCACCAGGCCAAGCAGCGGCTGGACAACCTTTATGAAGCCACAGGCAGGGATCGTATAGCTTACCTTCGAACAATTTTTCACACAATCATTCGACATCGCACTCCCTGAGACCCTGATTTCCCTGGTCCCTCCCGGCGCAAGAGCACCGATAGACCATGTCAACTGATTCCCCTGTATGTCCGCGGGCGGATCGGATTCGCTGAACTTGAAGTTACCCTCGGTGTTTTCGGTAACCTTGACATCGTCCACCACAACTTCAGCCAGATTTGTAACCCTGATCGAGTAATCAAACCCAGCATTTACCTGAACCTGATCCGGCATCGTCTTTTCAAGTTTGATCATACCGGCCTCGGTGGATGGGTACGTCCGTGAAACCACGTAAGGCCCGCACGACGTCGATGGAATCGGAGGCGGTGGAACCGCTAACGGCAGCGGCACGCAGTCCTTGTCCCAGTACATCGAGTACGCCACCTCCGGCGGCACCTGGCGTCCCTTCGCTTTCCAGTGCGACCGACAACTATAACACCCCGATAACACAATCACCATCCCTGCCAATACCACAATCCAGATAGCTTTTGACATTCTGCTCATAATCATGCCCCCTTTCATTTCAGTATTTACCCGAAACAAAATTAAATAAAAATTCACTTCACCAACAACCAACCGATTCCAAGGCCCCCGCCGGAAAACACTTCTACCCCAATTGCAATTGCTGCAAACGGACTGTCGTCTGCATTCGATATGGCTATCGGCACAACTTATCCGCATGATAACATCTTTCTTCAAAACTCCCTTTGCCGCA
Organism: Planctomycetota bacterium; assembly: GCA_021160785.1. Taxonomy (GTDB): domain Bacteria; phylum Planctomycetota; class Phycisphaerae; order Sedimentisphaerales; family Anaerohalosphaeraceae; genus B28-G16. The sequence goes on from JAGHBX010000192.1 coordinate 3,740, forward strand.
CAACCGACCGTATATACCTCACACAGCGCGCAAAAAAAGCCCGTCACAAGTAAGATAATTGAAAAAACGAAAATAGAGGACCGATACACCTCAATCGCACAAGGCGACAATCTGGCCGGCGATCTTTTTGGCTGCGGTTGGGTTGGCTGCGGTTGCTGCGGCGGCGGCCATTTGGTTGCGTTTGTTGTCGTCGGCCATGAGGGTTTTTAGCTGCTCGGCGAGCGCGTTTGCCGTTGCGTCCGGGTCGGCGGGTATGTCGTCTACGATCAGCGCGGCGCCTGCGTCAACCAGTTTGGCGGCGTTTAGGTACTGGTGGCGGTCCTTGTGATAGGGATACGGCAGGCAGATCGCCGGCGTTTGGCTTGCTGCGTATTCGGCAACGCTGACGGCGCCGGAACGACCCACCACCAGATCGGCCGCGGCAAGCAGGCTCGCCATGTCATCGTAATAATCCACTATATGATACGCGATCTTCGCCGAAGCGCACCGGGCCTGGCGATCCCGCAAGTCCGCCGCACCGCCCGTCAGGTGAACCACCTGCCAGGCGTCCGCAAAGGCATCCAGTTGCCGCAGTACTGTTGCTATCGCCCGATTGATATTCAGCGACCCGCTGGAGGCGCCGGTCACCACGAGCGTCTTTTTGCCGGCATCCAGCCCCAACTGTGCGATGGCATTTGCGCCGTCGGCGGACTCGAAACTGGCCCGCAGCGGACAGCCGGCAATGACCACTCTATCTTTCGCCTTGCCGAAGCATTCGGCGGTATCTGCAAACTGCACGAAAATCTTCTGCGCAAAAGCCGCCAACAGCCTGTTCGCCTTGCCCGGCACGATATCGACATTCACCATCGCAACCGCAGCGCCTGCCCGTCTGCCGGCAAGCACCGCCGTCGCCGATGCAAACCCGCCCACACCGATCACCACCGCACGACGTGTCTCTTTGCACCCGGCGTCGTGCATCACCGAACGCATTTTTTTCTTAGCTATGCTGTAGCCCTTCGCCAGCGAAAACGCAAAAGCCGCCGCCTTGTCCGGCCGGGCCGAAAAACCGCGACCGGGCAACGCTACATATTCGAATCCGCTGGGCGCTAAGATCTGAGAATCAATCGCGCGTGCGCTGCAGAAAAATAAGATCGCCGCTTCCGGCTCCAGCCGCTTAATCTTCCGGGCGATCGCAATCGCAGGATAGATGTGCCCCCCCGTGCCGCCGCCTGCAAAGAAATAACAGCCCGGCCGGGGCGACTTCAATTCTTCCTGACGTTTAATCTCATCCACCGAAAACATCCCTGTTCAATCTGTCATAAGCCGTAGGGTGTCCCGATTCATCGGGATTAGCCCACCGCAATTACTTAGTTCCTGTTGCGGAAACAACATTTGTCATTCCCGCAACGGATGCTACTTAACAGACGACGACTCGCTCACAAATCCCGGTCAATCGCCTGGGCTATTCGCTTTAGCTTCTGCATCAAATCGGTCAATATCTCCGGTGTAATCGACTGTGCGCCGTCCGAAGCGGCATGCTCCGGATCCAGATGACACTCGATGATCAGTCCGTCGGCGCCGGCGGCGACCGCAGCCCGGCTCATCGACGGCACAAGATGGGCGTGACC
>JAGHBX010000455.1 GCA_021160785.1 Planctomycetota bacterium
ATCGTATTCCATTCGCCCGCAGGCTTCTCGGAGTCGTCCGTCAGATTCATAATCCGCCGCCCCTTGCCCTCGGTTACACCCCATTTAGCTTTGGGGCCGCGGCGAGCCTCCATATTCGGCACGGTAATATCCTCTACAATGCACCAAAAATCCCCCGCATTGCCGTGCATCATCTGCACTTCAACAGACTTGGGAAACATCTTGTAAAGAGCCCGCGGGGTAGAAGCATGAACAAGCACCCCACAGTTACCAGGCTTCGCCGAGAAACGATACTCCACCTCCAGCCGGTAGTCCTGGTACACATCGTCGCTAATAAGATGCCCGCCCGGCTTGCCAAGGCTCACTAACAGACCGTTGCGAACAACAAACGCACTCTTTGCGCTAGGATCGTTATCCATCTTCGGAATATCCACATGCCACCCGCTCAAATCACTACCGTTAAAAAGGCTTTGCGAATCCACACGACCCACAGACTGACAACCACCAACAACCACCATAGCCAGACACACGAAAATGAGTTTTTTCATAATGCTTTCCTCTCTCTGCTAACATGCATTTTGACTGACCTTCGGCCAGCGTGGGCTAAAACTTGTAGATTAGTGATGTCTGTGCTCTTATGCTGTCGGCGTCTCGTTGGCCCTGGTATTCGGTGTGCCATTGCGAGAGTTCAAAGCCTACTTGCGTGCTCTTATTGATGGAATAGATTACGTTGCCGAATATCGACCGATTGGACTGGCGCTTGTCGACGTCAGCAGCTATGCCCACAAGGTCGGAATTGTCGACGTCGTCGATGCTTGCTCCGATATTGAAGTTCCATTTGTCCCAGGGATTGAGTTTCGCCGCAATCCATCCGCCGCGGCTGCCGATCTCCCTGTTGGTTACGGTGTTAACGCCCTGCCCGATTCCGCCTAAGTACGCACTGAGGTTCTCACCCGTAAACAGTTCGCCCTGAACGGTCAGCCAGTCGTTGACCGGCTGGGTCAGGTCTATGTTAAGCGACCAACTGTCGAAGTGATCGGGATTGCCCGTTGCCGTTCGGTCCAGTTCTTCTTTCGCCCAGTGACCGGAAAGGCCGATACTGGTGGGCTTTTTGCCGAACAGCGGAAACGTCGAACTGACGCGACCCTGCACGCCCGGAAAACCCGCATCTTCTCCGGCGTCGCCGGGTGTGAAACTCGTGCTGCTGTTGCCGATCGTGCGGGCCAGCGCGGCCTCGAACTTCAAATCAACGACATCGTTTAGAAAATAGCTCTTTGTAAAGCGTATCTGGGGACGGCGATACCCGATGTTGCCCGCCCACCACTGAACCGAGTAGTTCAATGTGGAGGGGTTCAAAGGCGAAATCACATCCCACGTCTGGCCGGCGATGATATTGAAGCGTTCCTCGGGCCAATCGAGCTTCAGGTACGCATGACGCATCAGGAAGCCGGCCTTGTTCTCACCCGACCCGTTCCCGTAGAAATCCACCTCAACCAGCCCGCTGCTCTGGATCGACCCCTCTTCGGCGCTGTTGATGCGGATACCCAGACGGGTCTGGTTGGCCGTCATGTTGAACTGGTTGTCGTTACGGTTGGTCGCCTCCGACTCGACCCACTTTGCATAATTACCCGGCACGGTCCGCGACGAATCATAAGAGGCATCCCATTTGATATACCCGTAAGGCTTGATCTCAAGGCCAGAAAGAGGACCCTTGTCCTTGCTGCCATTCTTGTCGACCATCGCAGCAATCTTCGCCAGTTGATCCTCGCTCAGTGTCGCAGTGACGGGCGCCTTTGTCCGGTCCTGCTCCACCGCAGCAACAGACGCAGCGGATTTGGTCGCAGCGGTCTTGTCGGACGCCTTGGCTTGCGACATGACTATTTTCTTGAGATCGGCCAGGTCCTGCTCCAGCCTGGAGACCCGCTTCTTCAATTCGGCGTTTTCCTTAGCCAGGTCCGTGCCGGCGTCGGCCATGCAAAGCCCGGCAAATCCGACCAAAAACAACGTCCCAAACAAAACTCTTAAAGTCGTCATCGAAAATTCCTTGATATTGGCGCCCTATGCATACAAATCCACCTATCTAATTGTAGCCAAAACCGCACCGATGGCAAGGAATATGCGGGGCGAAAAATGACATTTTGCACGCCTTTTTTATAACGATACGCCTGTCCAGTCCTGGCCGGCCATAAACTCCCACTGGAATTGCCTCCGGCAAGAGGGTATAATGAATAGTTACTGTCAGGGATCGGTACAGACGGATGGAGTGATAAAGATGCTCGCATATATGAAAAATGCAAGGACATGCCTGCTCCTGTCGATGCTCATCGTCTCGGCGGTCGCCGCCCGGGCGTCGGTTATTTCGACGGAGCAGATTCGCGCCGACTGGCTGCGTCAGATGGAGCTTCGCAGTCCGGCAGTCGTTGGCGCCGGCAAAGTAACCGTCGCCTCGGACGCCGCCGGGGGTGTCGACGGCGTGATCAACGGCAAGTGGGGATTTCACACGGCCCACGAGCCTAATCCATGGTGGCAGGTCGATCTCGAAAAGATTATCGAGATAGATCGCGTGGTGCTCTACAACCGCACCGAGCTTGCCGCCAGGAACTCGCGGATCATCCTGCTTGTGAGCAACGACGGCAAGGACTTTCGCCGGGTATATCAGCACAACGGAACGGTTTTCGCCGGGTATGCAGACGGCAAACCGCTCGACGTCAAGCTCGCCAACGCACGGGGTCGATTCCTGCGGCTGCAACTGCCCTCGACGGACTACTTTCATCTCGACGAGGTGCAGCTTTTTGCCAAAGGCTCAGACAAGAATATCGCGCTCAACAAACCCGCCACACAAAGCAGCACCAGCCAGTGGTCGGTCAACCATAGCAAAACAAGCCCGGACTACCCGGTTATGTGGGTCGTGGAGACTGGTCTCAAACTCGCCGACGACCTTCAGGACCGCGGCGTCAATGTCGATGAGCATGTTAAAGTGCTGCGAGATGTTGCCGAGCAGGTGGGCACATCCGAAGAAGATCAAAAGGCACTTTACTTCAACGCGAGATCGGCCGTTCGGAAGATGGCTTTTAAGAATCCGCTGCTTGACTTCGATCGCGTACTCTTTGTCAAGCGTGCGCCCGGTATGTTCCCGCACATGTCGGATCAGTACTACGGCTGGTGGTCGCGCCCGGGCGGCGGTATATATATCCTGGAGAATTTCAAGACCGACACGCCCACGCTGCGCTGCCTTACGGAGGATTGGCCGGCGGGTAATTTCCTGCGTCCCGATCTTTCTTATGACGGCACGAAAGTTATCTTTGCCTGGTGCAAATACTATCCGCACGTCGCCGATATGGAAAAAGTCGACAAGAGCAAGCTGCCCGAGGATGTTTTCTACAGCATTTACGAGATGGATATCGACGGCGGCGGCTGCCGGCAACTGACCCGCGGCAAATACGACGACTTCGACGCACGCTACCTGCCCAACGGCGACATCATCTTCCTCTCCACACGCAAAGGCACATCGCTCCAGGTCTCAAAAGCAAGTGCGGCCGCCACGTGCAACGCCGCGCTGCCGGACAGCTACGTCCGCTGCGGAGGCGGCAACGTGCGACCCGTGCCGGTCTTCACACTGCACGCGATGAACGGCGACGGCGCAGACCTTCGCGCGATTTCGGCGTTTGAAAACTTCGAATGGACACCCGCCATCGCCCACGACGGGCGAATCATCTACGCACGCTGGGACTATATCGACCGCTTCAACGGCCACTTCATGAGCCTCTGGTCGAGCAATCAGGACGGCGCCAACGCCCATCTCGTCTACGGCAACTACACGACGAAGCCGCAGTGCATCTTCGAGGCCCGCTCCATCCCCGACTCCAATAAGCTCGTCTTTACCGCCGCATCGCACCATTCCAACATGGGCGGCTCGATCTGCCTGCTGGACCGCACAAAGGGCGCCGAATACGAAAGCCCGCTGACCCGCCTCACGCCGGAGGTGCCCTTCCCCGAGGCCGAAAAAACGGTCAACATGTACTACGCCAATCCCTGGCCGCTGTCGGAAGATTACTTTCTTGTGGCGTGGTCGGACAAACGTCTGCCGCCGCACTCCCGCGTTGAGAACGAACAACAGAATCCCTCGAACGCAACGGGTATTTATCTTTACGACGCGTTCGGGAACCTCGAACTGCTCCACCGCGACGCCAAAATTTCGGGCATGTACCCGATCCCCATCCGACCGAGACCAAAGCCCGCCGAGCACCCGTCGACGATTGACTGGGACGGGCCGCAACAGGGCTCCTTTTTAGTGCAGAATGTCTACCTCGGACTGGGCGGCATCGCCCCCGGCTCGATAAAGCGACTGCGTGTCATCGGCGTGCCGCCCAAGGTCCAGCCGCACATGAACCAGCCCAGCCTCGGCGTATCGAGGGAGGACCCCGGCAAATTCGTATTAGGCACGGTCCCGGTCGAAAAGGACGGCTCCGCCTACTTCGGCGTGCCGTCCGGCATATCGATCTTCTTCCATGCCCTCGACGCCGACGGCCTGGCCGTACAGACCATGCGCTCGCTGACCTACGTCCAGCCCAATCAGACCTTAGCCTGCATCGGCTGCCACGAGCCCCGAGACGCCGCGCCGTTGACCAATCGCAGGCCGATTGCCGCGCTTCGTCCGCCCTCAAAGCTAACACCCGGCCCGGAAGGCTCATGGCCCCTAAGATTCGACACATTAGTACAGCCGGTACTCAACAACGCCTGCATAAGATGCCACTGCCCAAAAAGCACCGACGAAAACGCCCACCCCCTGGACCTGACTGCCAAGAACGCCTACCAAAACCTCCTGACCTTCGCCGAAAACAACCTCGAAAAGTTAGCCTTCGAAAAAGACCGTTCACAAGTCGGCGACTGCCCAGCCCGTAGAAGCAAGCTCTTAGCCCTCCTAACCACCCCAACCGACCACCAGGGAATACGCCTGACAAAAGACCAGTACAACCGCCTGACAACATGGATGGACACCTACGCCCAGCGCCAAGGCTCATTCAGCCCCCAACAGGAAAAAGAATTAAAGAACCTCCGCCACCAACTCGCAAACCTCCTGACCGCCCCATAGATTCCACCGCAGGCCAAAGGCCTGCCTCCACTTATATAACCCTGGGGTTCCACCCCAGGGTACCCAGCGCCACCCACTACACGATCACCGCCTTATAACCTTGCTCGCTAATCTCTTTAGCTCTTTGCTCGCCGTTCCTTGATCGACCCTGCTCCAAGACTCCTTGAGTTTCTTATTCTGATCGTTTGTGGTTGTATACGAAGCCTCGTCGATTCGTTGCATAACAAACTCCAACTCTGCTGCCATCAGTAGTTCTCTTTCATCAATAAGTTGCTCTCTGTTCTTGAGAAGTTTGTCGAAATGTCTAATGCGTGCGTCTTTTGCCTCCCCGTCATTTCCTATTCTCACATTCCGAAGGGTCTGATACACGACTATGTCATATTCATTGTTGTCTGCTATACCAAACAAAACACCCTGAATCTCCCCCTTTTCCAGTCTGTCCATTTTTGAAGCATTTTCCTTAATCCATTCACTCACCCAGTCTCTTCTATTGCCCCAAAGGGTTGTAATTAACCCTCCCCTTCTATCAGGATATCTATTAAGAACCTGATCACACACACTCTTAAACGTATTCGCCGCTGTAGGGAGAAACTTGTGGAGTCTCTCTTCCACCAACTCACCGTCTCCCTCGATGAACATAAGTATGCTTTCTTCCGAACCCTCTTCCAGTAGTTCTTTTCCCTTTGCCGTCCAATTAGTCTGTGCAATACTCTGCGTTCCAGACCATCTCTCATATTTCTCGAAATCTCCGAGAGCATGAATTATTTCAAGTTTATTGCTATCGTCCACATAATCAAACAATGTACCAAGAGTCTGCAATGTAGCCTCGCTATCTGAAGGCGCCATATCATGTTCATAAGCATGGCTATTTATACTTTGTAAGGCTTTCAAAAAGCTTAGGCATTGTTCAGAATATATCTCTACCTCTTCATTTGCCCCACTATCCCATTCCTCTTCATTCTGAAAATAACCTAACACTTTATTGAAGCACTGAATCACTGTTCCTATAGCAGATGGAATTGTATCCTCAAGAGCCATGCAGTATTCTATGATGTCATCTGGGGAAACAACAAGATATCCTTCATTACACCTTTCCAAAGACTTATTGAAGAGTAGTTTTGATTTAAACTTTGGATATTTTATAGCAATCGGCAGTATCTCATCACCCAATCCAACGAGCCGCTCAATGGCCTGCGGTATTTCCTGTTTTAACTTACTCAACTCGGCTCCCCGACAACGCTTATACACTCCTTCCACATCTTTAAGGATTGCTTCCATGACGTCTACACCGTACGTTATCTGCTTCTGAGAGAGTATGAACTCATTTACAGTTTTTCCCAATTTCGTTACTACCTCTATTATCTCGGCCGGGTACCCTCTCAATATCCTTTCGTAGACAACATTTCCTGACATGTTCTCAAGGTCTTGTATCCTTGTGCGAGATAGCTGCACTGCCATCTTCCCACTAATCGCCGGAGATATTATAACTTCGGGGTTCTTTTCAATTGCAGAAACCACTGCAGCGATAGCATTAACGTGGCTAATGCTATCGCTATAATCGATATTTCTCCATATGGCGTCAATGATCTCTTGACTTTCATTGGCTCTTTCTGAAAGTCGTTCAGCGAATCCTTTTTTATTTCGACGAGCCATTGGGAGTAATTCGTCTAACCCCTCAATCTTGTCGAAATCATTGGGCTTCTTCAGATACTTTATAGCCACGCTACATGCCGGATCAATCTTCCTCTTAAGTTGCTGAAAGTAATCTATACCACTCTCACCCAATTCATTTTCCGCCATATAAATCGCCAGCCAGTTCGGATGTTCGGTAATTATGCCACTCTTTATCTTGCCCGCACCCTCACATGCCTTGGACTAAATAAAGGGGTCAGACCCCATTTCCGAACGCAAACGCCGCCACAAAAGCTATTCACTGATGACCAAGCCGAGAAACCAGTACAAGCAAGCAAAAGCACAGAACCGAACAATTGCGAGAAAGCGAGGTAATACGCAGCGCTAAACAAAATTCCCTGACCATAAAATTCGTCACGAATTACCGCTTTTGCTGCGCGCCTATGCTGCCTGAAGCCAAACACATTAACATGG
>JAGHBX010000438.1 GCA_021160785.1 Planctomycetota bacterium
CATTTTCGGGGCGGCGCATCGGTATCTCGGCCGCAATGCCGTCATTTTTGACCACGGGCGATGGAAAACGCCGTTGGGCGAGGTGAAAATCGATGAGGAATTGGCGGCACGGATTCTGGAGATAGAATGTGTCTGTTCCGACACGGAGCCGCACCACGACGAGCACAGCATTGAAGTGCAGATTCCGTTTATTCAATACCTTTTTGAAGGGGCACAGATCATACCTGTCATTGTACCAGCCGCCGAATTTGACCTCCGCCTGGGCACGGAAGTCGGCGATATCATCGCCGAGTCGAAAGAAAAAAGAATCGTCTGCATTGCATCGACGGATTTGACCCACTATGGGCCGCGTTATGGGTTTTCTCCGCAGGGTACGGGAGCCAAAGCCATCCAGTGGGCCAAAGAGGTCAACGACATGGACTTTATCAGGCTGGCCTTGAGTATGGAGCCCCACCGGCTGCTCGAAGCGGCGATCCAGAAGGAAAATGCCTGCGGACCGGGGGCGGCGGCGGCGGTAATTGCAGTCGCCCAGCGATTAGGCAAGACCGAAGGGATGCTTCTCGCTCATACGCACAGCAACGAAGTGATGAAAAAGAGATTCGGCCAGTCCAGCGCCGAAAGTGTGGGATACGCATCCATAATTTTCTGACCGCGGCGCACATATTTCTGGAAAAAGTGAAGAAAATCTGTTATATTTTAAAAATAGGCGCACTCTAATAAAGCGTATCATCCGAAAAAGGACAATATACCCGGGAGCAAAAATGGAAAGAAGGAAGGGATTTACCTTAATCGAGTTGCTGGTCGTCATCGCCATCATCGCAATGCTGCTTGCAATTCTCGTGCCGTCTCTGAACAAGGTAAAGGAAAAGGCAAAAGAGTTAGTTTGCAAGACACATTTGAAGGGCATAGGTCTTGGGATGCTTGTTTACATCGAAGAAAACGATGGTAAAGTGTACCCCAAACTCACCAATAAGTACATGTGGTATGAACCTTCAGGCGCTAATCAAGGTGATGAAATTAGTCCCGACGACCCCGATGCCTATTGGGGTGTTGCTTACAGAGACACTATTGACAGTACCAAAGTTTTTGGCTGTCCCAGTTTCCAGCGTCCCATCGACAGCTTATACGGTGACATGCCGCCGGAACTTTTGAAGGAAGCGGCATTTGCCATCAACGGCGACATTACGGACTTTGATAAGGTTGCCGAAATCAAATCTCCGAGTTTCTTCATCATCTGCCATGATCATCAGGAACCGAAGATTGAAAACGGCAGCAGAGACCACTTTCACAACGACGGCCCCGGCACGATGAATGTGACGCAGTATCGACAGGGAGGCAGTCGCGAGAAATTCTATCGGTCCCTCTTTCGGCATAGCGTGAGATTCAATGATGATTGGAAGACCGGCGGCAAGGCCAACATCCTTTGGCTGGACGGTCATGTCAGTCCCCTTGCGGAAACGACCGGGGATGATGTGCCTCGGCGTTGGTATGAGGGTAAATAATAGCGGTTGAAAGCCGAGCAGGTTTACATCATATCTCATACGCTTTAGGACAATACATCACAGTATCTCTCGCGGGAATTTATTATCCCAAAGGGTATAATTGTTGGTTTGCAAATCAGGTTTCGATAGCTTACCATGGGGCTTTGAACTGGTGAACCTATTGGAGTTGTTATGTCGCCGAAACAGACCGAAGACAGGCGTTATCTGGTACCGATTGACACAGCCTCGACGCAGCAGTTATTTACCGACTGCCTCGTGATCGGAGCGGGCGTTGCAGGCCTTCGCGCCGCGATCGAAGCGGCAGCCAACTGCGATGTTACATTGGTGTGCAAGGGCTCGCTGTCCGACAGCAACACATGGCAGGCGCAGGGAGGCATCGCCTCGGTGCTGCACTCGGACGACAGCTTCAAGCTTCACATCGACGACACGCTTCGAACGGGATGCGGGTTGTGCGACGACACGGCGGTCGGGCTTGTTGTGCGAAGCGGGCCGGAGCTTATTTTGCAGCTTATCGAATGGGGTGCCGAATTCGACAAGGTCGATGGACGCCTCGATATTACGTTAGAGGGCGGACACAGCCGGGCCAGAATCGCCCATGCCCATGGTGATGCAACCGGCAGGGGCATTGCCGAGGCCCTGATCCGCAAGGTCGCCGAAACGCCGAACATTAATGTCATTGAGCATTTCTACACCATCGACCTGATTACCGACGACGACAACGAATGTGGCGGCGCGATCGGATATCGGTCCCAAACGGGTTTTGAGATCATCTGGGCGGCCAATACGATCATGGCGACCGGCGGCGGCGGAAGACTGTACCGCGAGACGACCAATCCGGACGAGGCAACCGCCGACGGCCTGGCGATGGCCTATCGGGCCGGTGCAGTCCTGCGCGATATGGAGTTCGTGCAGTTTCATCCGACGACGCTTTATATTGCAGGCGCATCGCGTGCCCTTATCACCGAGACGCTGCGCGGCGAAGGGGCTGTCCTGTTGGACTGCGACCATAAGCGTTTCATGCAGGCCTATGACGAAGCCGCAGAACTCGCGCCGCGAGATATAGTGAGCCGGTCGATTCTGGACCGCATGCTCAAGACCAACTCGACGCATGTGTACCTTGACATTCGACACTTTGACAAGGAGCACTTCAAAACGAGGTTCCCCCTCATCAGCGAGTTGTGCGAAAGTTTTGACATCGACGTGAGCACCGACCTGATCCCGGTAAGACCCAGCGCTCATTACATGATCGGCGGCGTCAAAACCGATATGGAGGGGCGAACGAATATCACCGGGCTGTACGCCTGCGGCGAAGCGGCTTCAACGGGTCTGCACGGCGCCAACCGCCTGGGGAGCAATTCGCTTCTGGAAGGGCTGGTATTCGGCAGGATTACCGGCGCCAACGCCTCGACGGAGCAAAATTCCCGCATCCGTCAGCCGGCGTATCGGCGGATGAAGTGTGAGATCCCCGTTTCGGACCGCAGCCGGCTGGATGCAAGCGACGTATGCAACTCTCTGCGGGCGCTGATGTGGCGAAATGTGGGCATTACACGCAAAGGCCAGGCTCTGACCGAGGCCAGGGAGATTATCGAGTTCTGGCAGCGGTATGTGATGGACAAGGTCTTCGATACGCCCTTCGGCTGGGAATGCCAGAACATGCTGACGGTATCGTATCTGATGGCCCAGTCCGCCGAACAGCGCTGCGAAAGCAGGGGCGTGCACTACCGAGTGGATTTTCCTGAGATAGATGACGCCGGCTTCGCCCGTCATTTCGAGTTACAACGACCGACCACTTGACGGCGCAAAGGAGATAAACAAACCGCCGGGGGACCGAGTATAAAAGTCCGTAGGGTGTCCGCCTGCGGCGGATCAGCCCACCGTATTCCTAACGATCGTATGATTGGTTGCCGAGTCCGAAAATTGGTAACATTTTAGCCATGTGAAACAAAGCCGTGGTGAAGATACGGTACGGCTGTCGTGAAGGTTGGAAATCACGGGCAGGATGCCCGTGCCACAGTTGGCTAAAATGTTACGGAAATTGTGGAATTTCCGCGGAATTGTTTTATAATTGCATAAAGAGTGGGTCCGGCGGTCGCCGGGTGTCAAAACCCGGAGGAAAGTCCGAGCAGGGCAGGGCACGGTGGTGGCTAACGACCACCCGGGGCGACCCGAGGGAAAGTGCCGCAGAAAATACACAGCCGATGGCCTTTTGGCACAGGCAAAGGTGAAATGGTGCGGTAAGAGCGCACCGCGACGGTGGTGACATCGTCGGCAGGGTAAACCCCACCGCCTGCAAGACCAAGCAAGCCGGTTGCGAATCTCTTAGGAGATTTGCGATATTCGGCCCGGATAGCAACCCGGCGGGTAGGTCGCTTGCCGTTCGCGGCAGAGCCGGCCGGCAACGGTCGGTCAAGTGTAATGACCGCCACCCGCACCTACTTTGGCGCATCGCCCCAGCGACTCAGTATCGCTGGTGATATTCCAAAGTAGGTGCGGGGAACAGAACTCGGCTTACGGACCCACTCTTTTTTATTTACTATTGACGATTTTCTATTTTCTATTTTTCTATGAAGTCTGATGTTTGCATAATCGGCGCGGGGGCCGCCGGGTTGATGGCGGGCGTTTTTGCCGGGCGTGCCGGTGCGGATGTGGTTATTGTCGAAAGAAATACAACGGCAGGCCGCAAACTGCTGCGGACCGGTCGCGGCCGGTGCAACCTGACCCACGAAGCGACGATTGCCGAATTTGTTCGAGCCTGTAAGCCGTTCGGGCGGTTCCTCAAGCACAGCCTGTATGCCTTCGGGCCACAGCAGGTTCGAGAGTTCTTTCGCCAACACGGCCTGGAAACGAAGGTTGAGCCTTCCGGCTGCGTCTTCAGCGCAACCGACCGGGCATCCGATGTAAAAAATGTTCTTCTCGAACAGGCCAAATGCACTGGAGTGCGTTTTCTCTACGCCCGGCGGGTCAACGCAATCCAAAAAACTGACGACGGCTTTCTCTTAAAGAGCGACAAGGATTCGATCAAGTCCCGCAGCGTAATCATTGCCACCGGAGGTGTGTCCTGGCCCGATACCGGCTCGACCGGAGACGGTTATGCCCTGGCGACCTCATTAGGACACGGCCTTATCGAGCCGAGTGCGGCCTTGGTGCCGCTGATAACCAGGGAAAAATGGTGCAAGAACCTGCAGGGAATCGGCATCGAGCACGCCGAAATCAAGGCAAAGCTGAGCGGGACGAAAATCGCCTCCTCGGTCGGGCCGATGATGTTCACAGATGACGGCATTGGCGGCCCCGCCGTCTTTGATCTCAGTCGGCGATTGGCGGATCATTCGTTTGATGCCAAAACAGGTGTCGAGTTGAATATCGACCTGTTTGTCGGTTTGAACCGGCATGACCTGGATCAGAAACTGATCGCCCTGTGCAACGCGCATCCGAAGAAGCGCATCGTCGGA